>NZ_JBATWY010000132.1:0-21124 GCF_049672945.1 Haloferula sp.
CCGGAAGTGAAACGCTGTTGCGCCGATGGTAGTGGGACGACAGGTCCTGTGAGAGTAGGTCGCCGCCAGGTTATTGCCCGTCATTTCGCCAACGCGAGATGACGGGCTCTTTTTTTGCACGCATCTCTCAAACTCGACAGCAAAGTAATCACCGACAAGGTCGGGCTCACCAAGGCACCCTTCGGATGGTTACTTCGCTCGTCGCTGAGGCGGAGCCGTAACAGGAGTTAAATCGGCGGGCGGGAAGTTTCCTCTCGAGCCTTGCTCCCTCTCGAGCCTTGCTCCGGAAGCAGGAAACGCGCCTCAATTCTCAGGCTCTTGTTTTGCGGCCTTGAGAACGCCGACATCGATCATGCCGTCGGTGAAGAACTTGTCGCCACCGGCGTTGTGGCCATCTTGAGTGGGTCCCATGCCGGGCATTTGGTATTCGCGGGAAAGCTGGCCGGCCTTTTCGAGATCGGCCATGAGCAGATCGCGCTGGGCGTCCATATCTGGTCCCACATGGTGGGTGATCTGGCCGGTACGGTGGCTGATGCCGGAGCCGATATCGAGACTGACGGCACCGATCCAGCAAGGGTTTCCGAGCTTGTCGGTCTCCTTGCATCGCCACCAACGGACGTGGTGGCGGCGGTCGGCGCTTTCACCGATTTCCTTTTCGAAAGCGAGATCCTGTTTACGGCCGAAGACGAATAGGTCGCTGACGGGCGCGACCGGGTCCGGTCGATCGAAAACCACACTCTCCGCGATTTTGATACTACTATCAAAAGTGATCGGGTCAGCGGGTTTCCAGCTTGCGGCGAGCATGGCATGAATGAGGGCGGATTCATCTCCAACTAGGGCGACGTTGAGAGGACCACCTGGAATGCCCTGTCGGTTTTCGGTGACCTTGGGTATGTTCGAGAGCGCGGGATGCCGATGATGCTTGATTTTTTCCCCGGTTCGCCAGGTACCGGGTAGGATGATGTAGGCGATCACGAAGTAGGCTGCGAGGAGCAGGCCGACGGCGCTTAGCAGGGCCTTGATCCCTTTGGGTTTCATACGTTGTGAGCCTAAGTTTCGCGGCTTCGTTAACAAGATCGTAATTGGCGTAAAAACTACAGGGTCATGATCAAACTAAGGGAGAATCAGAGCAGAATGGACTGGATCGGTCGGATGATGGCCATGAAATTCAGGAATCATCAGACCCAGCCGAGGTAGGTTTGACGAGTGCGCTTGGCCAGGTCTTTGAGTTGGACAAATTGGTGGAAGTCCTGATACCACTGAGCTGAAGCGAGTCGTTTATGTGCATTATCTTTTTTAGACATTAGTGAGCCATGACGACTTCGCTTCACCCCTTCAATACCTTCTACATGGAATTGCCGCGCAGCGGCTCTGTTCAACAAGGCGGTGGTGGACAAGCGGCTACACGCTCCGAGTCGACATGACCTTCTTTACTACAACCTTTAACCCTGTTTCGAGGCCGCGCTCCCAGTAGCCGCTGCCACACCTCGGGCGTTCGACGAAAAATTCCCCCTAGGAACATTCATCATCCATGAAACAAGATCAGTATCGCTATTTACTCCATTTGGGATCTCTGGCCTCCATAGGCTAAGTGCCTGCATCTTTAAGCGCAGCCGTTCTCCTGAATGGCGACCTCAACGGGACGCCTGGGATTTCCTCAACGCCGACTTCTTGGAATGCCGCAACCGAGTCTCCAGATCTCACCGGTCCTGGGGGAATCACAGATTCGGGATTTATCTACGCGAATTCCTCTCCGGCCTCTCCCAATGGTGGGACATTTGTGATTGTCGAGACAAGCACCGCCGCAGTCGAGGGATTCCGGCAGACTGCTACCGACCTGGTTCCCGGGGCGACCTATCAAATTTCCTTTTTTCAGTCCTTGGTGGCATTGACCACAATCGGAGCTCCGACAACGCCACTATTTACGGATCCAGCTCAGTGGAACGTTACGTTTTCTGGCTCCAGCCAGCTCAGTCCTATTGAATCTTTCACGGGTTTGGGGACGCAAGCCTGGACACCTGTTTCGTTGACAGGCTTCACCGCCACCACCGACACCGAAACATTGGAATTCACCAGTGTGCTTCCATCTGGTTCAAGCCAGTCATATTTGGGAATCGATGGGATAGTCATTCAGCCAATCCCTGAACCTGCCTCAGCCCTGCTTTTGGGGCTTGGATCATTGGTCACCATAGTGCGCGGTCGCTCAAGAAGATAGGTCGAACCCCAAAGATAACTTCGGGTGATAACCCCGATGCTATCGGTTGCTGAACTGGCCCAGGCCGGTTGGGCGGGAGCGGTTACGACTGCTTATGCGGTTTCGATTTCAGCCTCAGGATCAATGACTTGCCTTTTCGCGTGGGCGTCGATTGTTCTGAAGGCCCGCTCTGCGGGGGCCGCGAGGCGAATCGCGAAGTGATTCGCTCGACGCCCGAGGGGCTTGCCCCTGCCAATTGAGGGGCGATGGTGATCCGAGGCTCCGATTGGGCCGAATTACGAGGGATACCGTAGTTCGTGAGTGCCCGTTCTCTGGACACGGCGGCTTGCGAAAGAGGGTCAGTCAAGGTTGTCATCGCAAATGAATAGGGACGCAGGGCTGGTGTGTATGGACAGGATGTCCGTGGCCTAAGCGTTCAGGATGAACACGCTCCACAAATGAATAGGGACGCATGGCTGGCGTGGATGGACAGGATGTCCATGGCCTAAGCGTTCAGAATGAACGCGCTCCGCAAATGAATAGGGACGCAGGGCTGGTGTGCATGGACAGGATGTCCATGGCCTAAGCGTTCAGGATGAACGCGCTCCGTTGGGGAGAATTGGAGAGGAAGGGCGGGTTCTGAGGGTGCTTCGTCAGGGCGGGATCCCATCCATCTTGGACCGCTTTTCCCTCGAGCTTGATCGATCTGGGTGAAGCGTTCCATTTTTCCCCTTTCCCCAGTGGAGAGCCGGGTCTAGTTTCCCGCCGAAATGAGCGGCTGCCACGGACCAAAGATGAAGATGGATCCCTCCCTTCATCTGGAGAAGAAACCCTCGTGGATCAAGGTCCGCCTGCCAAATGATCCGGTCTTCTGGTCGACCAAGTCGCTGATCACCGATCTCAAGCTGGTGACCGTCTGCGAAGAGGCGCAGTGCCCGAACCGCTGGGAATGCTGGGGGCAGGGCACGGCGACCTTCATGATCGCCGGGGAGAAATGCACCCGGGCCTGCGGATTCTGCGCGGTGAAGACGGCCAAGCCGGACGCTCTTGAGGACGACGAACCCTACCGCGTGGCGGAGGCGACCCGCCGGATGAAGCTCAAGCACGTGGTGATCACGGCGGTCGCACGGGATGACCTGCGCGACGGGGGGGCTGAACACTTTCAGAAGACCATCGAAGCGGTGCGGGCGATGAATCCCGGCATCGTGATCGAGGTGCTGGTGCCTGATTTCAACGACCGCGACTGGGCTCTGGAAATGGTGATGGCGGCCCGTCCGCACATCTTCAATCACAACCTCGAAACCGTTGAGCGGCTGACTCCACTGGTTCGATCAAGGGCCAAGTATGACCGCAGTCTGAGCGTGCTCAAGAAGGCGAAGGCGATGGTCAATGGCAAGGTCGCCACCAAGAGCGGGGTGATGCTTGGGCTTGGCGAGAAGCACGACGAGGTGCTGAGGGCGATGGATGATTTGTTGGAACATGACGTGACCGTGCTGACCATGGGGCAGTACTTGCGCCCGACACCGCGTCACTTGCCGGTCGTGAACTACCTTCACCCTGACGAGTTTGCCGAACTGAAGCAAATTGCTTTGGACAAGGGCTTCCGTCATGTGGCGAGTGGACCGCTTGTCAGGAGCTCCTACCATGCGGCTGATTTCCGCCCGGAGCTCGACATCCTCGACGATATCGATAAGGCGACGCCTGTTGCCGGGATGGACCTTCAGCCTGAGGATCTGCCGATTCCTGCGGCTTCGAAGGAGATCGTGCGGACTTCGATTGCGTGAAGGTTCGCAGATGAGTCGGGGAAGTTGCTTACCAAGCAAGTTCTGCGACGATGGGGCGGTGGTCGGATCCGAGATCGGGACCGCTTTGTCGGGAAAGGGTTCCTTTGAATCCTTTCGCAAGGATGTGATCGATGGGAATGGTCACGAGCCAATTGCTGCGCATCCATGTGGCGCTGTAGCCATGACCTTGCTGGGTGTCCTCGTAATTGCCGAGGATCGGCTTCATTTGATAACTCCAGCGGGTCGCATTGAGGTCGCCAAGAATGACGGCGTGTCCTTTGATCGCTGCACTGAGGCGGTGAAGTTCGGCGAGGTAGAGGTTGCGTTCGCTTGCCCAGAACTCGTTGACCGGCGGAACTGGATGACAGCCGAAAACGGTTACGTCGCCGTTGGGTGTCCGAACGACGGCCTCCAACAGGGGGAGCTCAAGATCTCCAAGCTCATGAATCCGGTGGGAAAGAATCGGATGCTTCGAGCGGAATCCAAAGCCGAAGTTTCCGGCAATGACTTCATCGATGGCATGGGGGTAGGTCATGCCGAGCGGTGCCAGGCCCTTGACCCAGCGGCGGTCGCATTCGGCCAGGTAGATGAAGTCGGGGTTGGCCGCGAGGATCCACTCGACTGCGTCGTTGTAGCGGTCATTGCGGCTGAGGACATTGTAAGCCGCGACGCGCAGTGATGGTCCTTCCGGGGCAAGGTCCGATGAGCGGTAGAGAGGGGCGAGGTGGGTGGCTGGAATCATGAGGGCGAGCCCTGCAATGGCCGCGTGGCCCGGCTTTTTCCAGAGAGCAAGCACGATGGTGATGACGAGTAGAGCGACGAAATACTGCGCTTGTAGGTGGTTGAAGAGATCAAGGAACCAATGGAAGCGTCCCATGAGGCCGAGCAGCGGGCAAATCGCGACGAGTATTGCCAGACGTACGAAGGCTTGAGGTGAGCACAGGCGTCCCTTCCATGATTTCGTTTTGGGGTCCTTGCTCATGCCATTTCGGGGGCGGTCGCGCCACAGTTCCAGCATGCGCCGAACTGGCCTTCCATCTCTTCGCCGCAGGATGGGCATTTCCACGGGGCACCGACGGGTGTCCTGCCAAGGGTCTCGCGATACTCGTCGACGAATTTCTTGGCGGCGGGGACGTCGGCATTCGATAGCACCCACAATTCAGGATAGACTTGGGTGAAGGGGACTTCGCCGGCGACGCTGACGCCGCCTTCGTTGCGGATCTCACAGCGGATGCCCTTGCTTTCCAGTAGGGACTTCATGTGCCCCACCATGGCGTATTCGAGATTTTCGTAGACTTTCTTCATGGATGTTTCGGGGTTGGGAGGAATCTAGGCAATTCTGCGGTGCTTGGTAGCAGAGTTTGGTGAATTTTGAGTGAAGGTTGAGGTCTGCTTCACGGGATCTTGTGGTTGAGATAAATCTATTCCGCTGGCCGATGGTCCGTCACTCTTCCGCGTGTGGAGGGTGACCATCGATGGTTCAAGGTGCTGCCGGGCATGTTGCTGTGTGCGCTGCTCTGGGGGAGCGCCTTTCCTTCGCTGAAGACGGTTTATGGCATCTGGGAGAGCGACGGTCTTGAGCTTGGTCTTGCCGACTACTGGTGGTTTGCGGGGGTTCGTTTTACCATTGCCGGGATCGTGTTGCTGCTCATTGCTCGCAATCCCTGGCCGGAGATTCGCCAGAGTTCGAAGCGCCGCCTGTTGGGTCTCTCTCTGACCCAAACGTTTGGTCAGTATCTGCTGTTCTATCTGGCCGTGGCCGTGGCCAGCGGCAGCCTGACGGGTTTGTTGGCATCCAGCGGGAGTTTCTGGTGGGTGCTGCTCGCGCCGCTGCTTGCCGGTGCCCCGAAGCCAAGCCGATCGCAGTGGTTCGCGCTGCTTCTGGGTGGTTTTGGCATCACGCTTGCCACCGCTGCGCCCGGTGCTGGGGCGGGAAGGCCGCTGCTCGGAGCGCTGCTGATGATTGGTGCGACGGGTCTTGGTGCGGTTGGTGTGATCGAGTTCGGCAAGCTGGGGCGGGGAATCGGCGCGCGAGCGGCGACTGGCTTCTCACTCAGCACTGGCGGGCTTTTGTTGCTGCTGTGCGGCGCCTCGTCTTTTCCTCGCGCCGCCGAATTGATGAGTCCACCTGTGATCCTGATTACCTGCTGGCTTTGCATCGTTTCTGCCGCTGCCTTTGCCCTGTGGAATTTTCTCTCCACCAAGCACCCGGTCCCCTTGCTCGCCGGTTATCGTTTCCTGATCCCGCTGTGTGGCATGACCGAGTCATTGATTTTTCTGGAAGGGGAGACGGCCGGCTGGGGGCTGATCTCCGGTGCCGTGCTGGTGGTCGTTTCGCTGGTAATGATGCAGCGGGCGAAGTCGCGTGGGCGTTGATTCACGAGCGATCGGGGATTACGCGGCGATCTTGTCTTCCTTGAAGAATATCGAGAACAGGATCAGCACCGCTCCGGAGATCGCGGCTGGTATCAACCAGATCTGCTGCCATTGAATGACCTGCTCGATGATCGATCCGTTCTGGATCGAAGTTGTGAAATGCTGAACGACTTCGCCCGAAAGGTTGGCACCGATCACCATACCGACGCCGTAGGTAATGAAGGCAATGAAGCCTTGGGCCTGCGCCTGAATGGCTCTCGGAGCGGCACTGTTAACGTAGATTTGACCTGTGACAAAAAAGAAGTCGTAGCAAATGCCGTGGAGGAGGATTCCGATGTAGAACATCCAGACAAGCGAGTCCGGACTGCCGAAGGCGAAGAGCAGGTAACGGACGACCCATGCCAGCATCCCGATCAGAAGCATCTTTTTCACACCCAGTCTGGCGAAGAAAAAGGGCATGAAGATCATGAACAGCAACTCGGACATCTGACCCATGGTCATCTTGCCGGCTGCATTGCTCACGCCGACATCATTGAGGAACATGTTGGCGAAGTTGTAGTAGAAGCCCAAGGGGATGCAGATGAGCAGTGATCCGATGATGAAAACGGCGAAGGAGCGCTGTTTCATGAGTTTCAGGGTCGGCAGCCCCAGCACATCGCTGACGGTGACCTTGTGGCCAAGGGACTTGGGAGGAGTGTCCGGAAGGAAAACAGAGAAAACTCCCAGCAGGATGGAGGCGCCACCTGCAATGAGGATCGGCATGCGCTCGGCTTCAATTTCGAGAGCGCCAATCAAGAGTCCCGCGACGATCCAACCGATCGTTCCAAAGACGCGGATGGCGGGGAACTGCTTCTCTGGATCGGACATCTGGTTGAAGGCGATGGCGTTCGAGAGGCTCAGTGTCGGATTGTAGCAAACCGCGTAGAGCAGAAGGATCCAAAAGAGAGGGGCCGAGTCGGTGATCGTGCTGGCGTAGAATAGAATGATGCCGCCGCACAGATGCATGAAAGCCATCACCTTCTGGGCGGCGAAAAATCGATCCGCGATCATGCCCGCGATGAATGGAGAGACGACCGCTCCCCAGGGCATGGTGCTGTAGGCGCGTCCGATCTGACTGGGTTCAAAGGACAGTCCTTGGGAGAGGTAGGTGCCGAGGGTGACGAACCATGCTCCCCAGATGAAGAACTGGAAGAACATCATCACGGAAAGCCGCGATCTCACCGAGCTTGGGATTTTTGGTGTATTCATATTTTCAGCCTAATTCGTTCAGCTGCCCGAGAGATATCCTCTTCGCGGCTCTCGCCAGCTTCGCGTTCGATGGCGAAGGCTCCTTCGAAGTCGACATCCTCCAGAGTTTTGAAAAATTGTTCGGTATCAACTTCTCCGTCGCCCCACGGCACTTCCTGTCCCCATTCGCCGGCGACAGGGGAGGCGATGGCGTCCTTGATGTGGACATGCCTGATCCATGGGGCCAGAAGCCGAATCGCTTCGATCGGATCTCCCTTGCCATAAAGAATCATATTGGCGGGATCGAAGTTGATGCCGAGCGCAGGATGATTCAGTTCTAACAGCAAGGATTTCAGTTCGATGGCGGTTTCTTGGCCGGTTTCCAAGAGAAGCATGACATCCGCTTCGGCAGCGGCGTCGGCCAATTCCCGCAGGCGGGAGCTAAACCTCTGGTATGCGGCTTCATTGCCAGGATCGAAGGCTCCGACGTGGGTCGAAAGGTAGGCGACCTTCATTGAGGCGGTCGTCTGAATCGCTTGCAGGGCGAGTTTCCGATTTTCGGGCCACGAGGCGTCCGGCACAATGCCACCGCTTGCTTTGATGGTTTCGAGTGTCGAGTAGTCCTCCTGCGGAAATGCCACCATTGTGGCGCTGACCTGCCATCCGTTTTCCTCGATGAGAGGCTTGAGGATCTCCACAGCGGAGGCCTCAAGATGCAAGCCGTTCAGCGTGGCTTGGTGCATGACTTTGCTGATGCGACTCGGGTCATTTAGCAGCGACCAGGTGCAGAGATTGAGATTCATATCGATTCAAGGGTTTGCAATGCCAGCCGGACTGACTCGGCGGCTTGAACGGGAGTGATCCGTCTTGGTTCCTCCTTCTTTTGGATGCATTCAGAAAAGTGGCGAACTTCTTCGTGGTAGGCAATGTCGGAAGGCAGGTCAGGCTCGAAGGTCTCGCCCTCAGCGGGAAAAACCTTGAGTTGCTGTCCGTCGAAGACCGCGGCTGCGTTTTCAAACACGATCTGGTAGCCCATTTTGAAGCCGAAGGATTCGGGCATGAGCCAACTGGCCGTGGCGCTGACCAATAAGTCAGGACCGTAGTCGAGAATCGTTCGGGTGTGGGCGATTTCGCCGCCATCGAGACGGATGTGCTTCGACAGGGTTGCCCGGGGCAGGCCGAGAAGATGCTGGATGAAATCGAGATCGTGGATGTGCAGATCGAGGGTGATTCCGCCGCTCTTTGAGGAATCGGCGAGCCATGAACCTTCGCTCCATGCTGGCGCACTGGTGAGGCGTTCAAAGTCGGCAACCCGGATGGTGCCGTAGGTTTGCGCCTCCACCGTCTTTTTCAGCCACACGTATTCCGGCCAGAAGCGGATGCAATGCGCGATCATGAGTTCTTTGCCCGCTTGATTGGCGGCGTCGATCATGAGTTCGCAGTCGGCGACATTGAGGGCCATTGGCTTTTCGCATAGAACATGCAGGCCCGCCTGAAGGCATTGAATGGTGACTGCTTTGTGAAGTTGTGTGGGAAGGGTAATTGATACGGCATCGAGCTCAGCCTTCAGCAACATTTCCGCAAGGTCGGAGTAAATGGCAATCCCGGTCAAATCGAGTTCATCGGATTTGCCTGCAATGTTTCCCTGTCTGGCTTTGCCGGAAACCGGAGACCGGGTGCACACGGCGGTAACGCGGGCGCCCTCCAGTTCTTGCCAGGCGTTCAGGTGCATCCCTCCCATGAAGCCCAATCCTATGATTCCAATGTTCATGACTTGAGTCCCCTGAGGTTTGAAGCGGGGCGAGAAAGGTTCTTAACCAGCGGGTTTGCCCTTGGCAAGTTGGTGAATTGGTAGGCGGACATGGTTGGAGCTCTATTGAAAAGAGGAGGAGCAGTCCTTGCTGGGCTTAGCTTGTGGGATGGTGTTAGGAACATACGAGTGCAAATCTTTTCCTTTTTGGGATTTTGGCGGGCAGACTTCGCAAAGCTCGGTCGCTGTCCCAGCATTGGCTCTCGAGAGGATTTCTCTCGTCGAGCCGCTGGCTCGCCAGTTGACGCCTACCAGAGGCCATTCATTGCGAAGGCACGGCCGGATCCGCTTTTGAGATAGTTCTTAAATCTTCTGGCAAGCGCTTCAGTCTCGAATGTGAAGTAGCCGCGGATCTTCCAAGTGACGTGTTTGACCATGTGAGGATACTTCCCACGATGGTGCACGGAGAGGCGAACCTTGAGCTTGGCCGTGTGACCGGTGGAGTGGCGGTCGTGCTGATGGAGACTTCCGAGGATGGAGGTGGAGAACATTCCGCTTCCGACTCTTTTGAGGATGGCCTGCCGAGGCCTTATGCAGCGTTTGCAAAGTTAGAGTGCACTCGGAAAAGAATATGGTGAGGAAGAAGGCGTGCGATCCCTGATCGGCGAAAGGGAAGACGCGGGCCTTTTTCCTGATTTCTGCCCGTCCGGCCTTCGCCGGAGTGGCCGGACCTCGTCGGTCGTCGGTCTCGCTCGGAAGCTCAGGCTCGCGTGCTCCCCTGATGGCGGGATCGCCCTTGGTGCGAGTCAGGCTGCCGTGGGGCATCGAATTCGGTGGCGTGGAATTGGGTTCGTTTTCATCGTCTCGGTTCGGCTGTCCCGGGCTCAATCCTCCAAATCCATCAGGTCTCAGAACCGGGGAACTTTGCAGGCCCCAAGAGGTTGGAGTTGGAATGGCAGGAAAGTATTGGGAAATCGTAAGTGTTGCGGTGTGCCTCGATCGGGGGCGGGGTAGCTTGAGCAGTGGGACCTTGGCGATTTTTGCCGGTGTCCTGAATCGAGGGCTGGTCGGGGTGAGATGCCGACGACTGGTTGACGCCATGAATGGAAAGCAATTTGTTCTGTCACGGCTGGCTCCTGCTGGCATGGGAGCACTTGCCTTGGGGGCGCTGATGTATGTGGGGCGGGCGAGCTTGCCTGAGGAGAGTGCGCCGTTGCGTGTGCCGGTGGATGCCGCGGCAAGTGGCGGGTCTGGCAAGGCGATGGCGCCGCTGGATCGGACGAAGCTTGAGTCGCTCGCGGAACTCGACGAGGAGTTGCCTGGAAGTTGGCCGGGCTTTCGCGGTGCTCTTCGCGATGGGGTATCCGATGACGGAACGATGCTCAGCGACGTGTGAGCTGAAGGAGAACCGGTGCAACTATGGTCGGTGGAGGTCGGCGAGGGCTATGCCGGAGCGGCGATTGAGAACGGCCGGGTCTACCTGATGGACTATGATCACGACGCACGTGCGGATGTCATGCGCTGTCTCTCCCTCGCGAGCGGCGAGGAACTTTGGCGCCTTTCCTATCCTTTGGAGGTCAAGCGCAACCACGGGATGTCACGGACGGTGCCTGCCGTCGCCGACGGCCGGGTAGTGGCGATGGGACCGAAGTGCCACGTGACTTGTCTCGATGCGCAGTCCGGCGAATTCCAGTGGGGAATCGATCTGGTGAGGGAATTGGGAAGCAAGGTGCCGCCGTGGTATGCAGGGCAGTGTCCACTGATCGATGAAGGTCGGGTGATCCTCGCGCCAGCTGGCGATGAGCTGCTGATGATGGCGGTGGATCTCCAGAGCGGAGAAACCGTTTGGACCACACCGAATCCGATGGGCTGGGAGATGACCCATGTCTCGATCGTTCCGGTGACGCTTTGCGGAAGGAAGACCTACGTTTATTGCGGCCATCGTGGAGTGGCCGGGGTGGCGGCGGATACGGGTGAGATCCTCTGGCAGAGTGATTCTTGGAAAATCAGTCTTGCGACCGTTTCCTCCCCGGTGGGCCTGCCGGATGATCGCCTGTTCTTCAGCGGAGGTTACAATGCGGGAAGCCTGCTGATGCAGATCCGGGAAGAGGGCGGGAAATGGACATGTGAAGAGCTTCGGCGCTTCGACTCGGATCATTTCGGAGCCACGCAGCAGACGCCGATTCTGTTCGAGGACCATCTTTACGGCGTGCGGCCGAATGGCGAGCTGGTTTGCCTCGATGATCAGGGGGGGATCCAATGGACCAGTGGTCTGGATCATCGCTTCGGCTTGGGACCGTTCATGATCGCGGACGGCTATGTTCTGGCCATGAACGATGAGGGAAGGCTGAGTCTGATCGAAGCCATTCCGGATCGCTTCGAGTTGGTCGAAGAAGCTTCGATTCTGGAAGGGCACGATTCGTGGGGACCGATGGCCATCGCGGGCGGGCGGCTGATCGCCCGTGATCTCACCAAAATGGTCTGTATCGACCTTGAAGCAAAATGAAGGAAGCACCGAAATTCATGAAGCGTCGCGAGCTGCTGCTCCGTATCGGCGGCCTGGCGGGGCTGGGGGTCCTGGGTGTGATGCTCGGGGGTCGCGGGGAGAGCTGTGAACGGACGAATCCCTGTCAGGATTGTCCGCTACGGGACGGCTGTGATTTGCCTGTGGCGCGGCATCAAGAAGGAAAGGCGGTGAGTGATGAAGAATGAGCCGGGAGATTCGGATCCATCACTGGGTCGAAGAGCGTTTTTGCGTTCGGCAGCATGGAGCAGTGGAGTGGTCGGGCTGGGGGGCTTGGCGGGATACGCGCTGAATCGGTCCGGAGAGATTTCCCGAGCGACGAAGCCGAAGCTGGGTGCGGAATTCAGCTACGATGTCTCCCGCTTTCAGACCAGCGATCCGGCCTTGAAGCGATACGATGAGGTGATTCGTTATCGAGTCGGAATCGAGTCGGCACGCTGCCTTGCCGTGGGTGAAGACGGTTTGCTCTATCTTGGCGGCGATGAGGGGATTCAGGTGGTCAATGGCGAAGGTCGTGAGCTCGCGTCGATTCGTCTGGATCGTCCGGTTCAATCCCTTGCGGTCAAGGGTTCTGAGAGAATGCTGGTGGGACAGAAGGGGCGAATCCTCGTCCTTGATCCCGACGGTCGCGAACTGGAGATCTGGGATGATTTTCCCGAAGACATGCTGCCGACTTCGATCGATGTCTCGGAGTCGGGGATTCACGTGGCGGACGCGGCGAATCGGGTTGTTAGGAAGCTGAATGGGGCGGGCGAGTCCATCGGCATCATCGATGGTCGATCCGGAGACTTGGAAGGTGTCGGGTTCAAGGTTCCGAGCCCGTACTTTTGTCTCAAGATGGGAGATGATGGTTTGTTGCGGGTGACCAATCCGGGAGCCCATCGGATCGAAACGTATCTGCCCGATGGCAGGCTCGAATTGGCCTGGGGACGGGCGTCATTCGCCATCGAGGCGTTCTGCGGCTGCTGCAATCCGGTGAGTTTCGACATCTTCCCCGATGGCAGCTACGTGACCTGTGAAAAGGGATTGCCGCGAGTGAAACTCTACGATGGGCATGGCGTCTTCACCGGTATGGTCGCGGGCCCGGAGGATTTTCCGGAGTATTTGTCAGTGGTGAATGCCGGTGCTCGAAAAGCCGCCGGCGCTGGCATTCAGGCGGTGATCGATCCTGCAGGGAGAATCCTGATCCTGGACGCGATCGCCCAGGAGCTGCGGGTGATGGTGAGAAAGGAGGGGAGTGATGAGTGAGGAAGGCAAGAGACTCTCGCGCCGGGAACTGCTGTCTGGCGGGGCTCGCGGAGTGGGTCTGCTGGGCTTGGGGGCTGCGGCGGGGTTCCTGGGAGGACGGGAAAGTCATGATGACGAGGTGTGGCAGATTGATCCGGAGAAGTGCATCCAATGCGGACTCTGCACGACGGAGTGTGTGCTGAGCGTATCGGCGGTGAAGGTGGTTCATTCGCACGGAATGTGCGGTTACTGCGAGCTTTGCACCGGCTACTTCGACCCGAATCCGGTTTCGCTCGATGAAGGGGCGGAGAACCAACTTTGTCCGACCGGGGCGATCGAGAGGGAGTTCGTTGAGGATCCCTACTATGAGTATAGTATTTTGGAGGATCTTTGCGTCGGCTGCGGGAAGTGCGTCAAGGGCTGCAACATGTTCGGCAACGGGTCGCTGTATCTTCAGGTGAAGCACGACCTGTGCATCAATTGCAACGTCTGCGCGATTGCGAGCGCTTGTCCGTCCCAGGCATTCCGCAAGGTGCCGAAAACCAAGCCCTACCTGCTGCGAGGAAAGGGGGACGTCGGGTGAGGCAGCGAGCTTTCATCGGTCTGTTGCTGACGCTTGCCCTGGTGGGGATTGCCGTGGCGGCTGAGCAACGTTTTCCTCCACCGGAGTTCACCAACGGGCATGTGCTGCCGGAAACGCTGGTGCCGCCGGTGTCTCCCCGGACCCTGGCTTGGGTGGATGTCGCGCTGCTGGTGATCGGACTTGGGCTGGCCTCATGGATCAGTCTGAAACTCCGTTCGCGGCTTGCCTTGGTCGGGCTGTCGATTGCTTCGTTGCTCTACTTTGGTTTCTGGCGGCAGGGCTGTGTCTGTGCGATCGGCTCGGTGCAAAACGTGGCTTTGGGGGTGGCGGACCCGGGTTATGGAGTGCCGCTTGCGGTGATCGGGTTCTTTGCCCTGCCCTTGATCTTCGCTTTGATCTGGGGGCGGGGTTTCTGCGGTGGTGTCTGCCCGCATGGAGCGCTTCAGGATCTGGTGCTGTTGAAGGCGATCAAGGTGCCGAGGTTTCTGGATGAAGCGCTGCGGCTCGGACCATGGCTCTATCTCTCGCTGGCGGTACTTTTCGCAGCGACGGGTGGCTTGTTCCTGATCTGTAAGTTCGATCCTTTCGTCGGGATCTTTCGCATGAGCGGTAGCCGTATCATGCTGCTGATCGGGGCGGGGATGCTGGTGCTTTCGATGTTCGTTGGGCGGCCCTACTGCCGGTATCTCTGTCCCTATGGGGCGCTGTTAGGCGCCTGCAGCCGGGTGGCGAAATGGCGTCCGGAAGTGACGCCGACAGAGTGCTCGCGCTGCCGGTTGTGCGAGGACGCCTGTCCTTATGGAGCCATCGACAAGGGACTGCCGGCGGGTGTTTCGGCGGAGCCGGTGCGGGCGGGGCGGAAGCGGATCTCGCTGCTTTTGATCGGGCTGCCGCTGGCAATGCTTGCCTTCGGTTGGCTGGGGAGTCGTGCCGGGATCGCCTCAGTGGCCTGGCATCCGGCGGGTGAGTTGGCGATGCTGTTGGAAGCGGATGTGGGGGACGGCGGCACGCGACCGGACGAACTGGTGGCTTTCTATCAGAACGATGGTGACCGGGCAGCGGCCTTCGCGCGTGCGGCCGAGGTCGAGCAGCGAGCGATGCGTTTGGGATGGGTGATCGGCGCGCTGTTTGGTGCTGTCGCGTTGATCAAGACAGCTCGAGCCCTTTTTCCTGAATCGTCGCCCGACTACGTTACGGACCGGGGACGCTGCGTGTCGTGCGCCCGTTGCTTTTCTTCCTGCCCTTATGAACTTCAGCGGCTTGGAATACCGGTCGCCTTGCCGGAAGGAGGGACGAGTGAGTGAGTCGTCGAAAGAGCGGAAGATATCCGCGGTGATCCTTTTCCGCCGAATCGCGATGATCGCGGCATGCTTCTCGCTGGCCCTCGGGGGACTACTTCTGATCAATCATGCGCGTCTGCTGCAGCCCGAAAGCGACGGACGAGTGCTTGTTGTCGAAGGGCAGGAAATGGCCGCGCTCAAAGCGCGGCTGATTGAAGAGCCGAAGAACGACGAGCTACGGAACGAGATCCGGGTGCTTGACCAGCGACTGCGGGAGGAGTTGTTCCGCCGTGAGCTGGTGGCTCGGCGAGGTGCGTGGGTGCTGGTGGTGGGTGTCGCGGTTTTCGTGGTATCCCTGCAGTTGGCCCATCATTTCGCCGGCCGACCTTTGCCGAGGCTCACCGCGACAGCCGAAGACCGTCGGAAGGAATCGATCAAGTCCGGGCGGGCGCTTGCGGTGGTGTTGTTGGGCTTGCTTGCGTTTGCCGCGGTGCTTGTTGGAGGAACATCGCCACGCTGGGAGCGCCTCTCTCTATCAGAGGGCGTAACAGTCGTGCCGAATGACGAGGTCCCGACGGAGGATCCATGGTTTCCGACCGAAGAGGAACTGGCTTCCAACTGGTGGCGCTTCCGTGGTCCGGGCGGGCTTGGGATCTGTTCGTTTACGGGCATCCCCACGGCATGGAATGGGGAGTCCGGTGAGAATATCGTCTGGAAGACTGAGGGCGGGCTACCCGGTGAGGGTTCACCGGTGGTCTGGAGCGACAGGATCTTCCTGATCGGTGCGACGGTGAAGGCGTGCGAGCTTTCCTGCTACGATCTGAGCACTGGTGAACTGAAGTGGCGGGAGAGTGTTTCCTCACCGGAGGGCAGTCGGGCGGATCCGCCTTCGGTAATGGACATGACCGGCTACGCGGCCTCGACGCCGGTGACCGATGGGCGTCGCGTGTTTGCGATCTTTGCGAATGGAGATCTCGCTGGCTTCTCAGCCGATGGCAAAAAGCTCTGGGTCAGGAATTTTGGGACACCCGACAATGTCTATGGCCATGCCACGTCGCTGACGATGTGGCGAAACCGAGTCATCGTTCAGTTCGATCAGGGATCCAGAGGGAAAGATGGTCTTTCGAGCTTGCTCGCGATCCATGCTGCAACGGGTGACATTGTCTGGTCGACGAAAAGGATGGTGCCGAACTCCTGGGCCTCACCGATCATCATTGATGTCGAGGGGCAGTCGCAGATTGTCACGCTCTCCGACCCGTGGGTGATCGCCTATGATCCGGAAGATGGAAGCGAGCTTTGGCGGGTTGATTGTTTGAAGGGAGACGTGGCTCCGTCGCCGGTCTTTGCCAACGGGTTGATCTACGTCGTGGGCGAGGGGGCCTGTCTTGGTGCCATCGACCCGAAGATCGCGGCGGCGGGGAGCGGTGATCCGTTTGTTTGGAAACGGGAAGGTGAGGATTTTCCTGATATGTGCAGTCTGCTCTGCGACGGCGCGCGGGTTTACATGCTCGTGTTCGGGAAACTCCAGGCTTTTGATGCCCTAACAGGCGATCACTTGTGGGAGCACGATCTCGAGGGGGAGTTTCAGGCCTCGCCGACAAGGGCGGACGGGAAGTTTTATCTTCTGAGCGACGAAGGGGTGATGATCATCGGCACGGCGGATCGAGAGGGTTTTGCTGAGCAGGGGCGGATGGAATTGGGTGAGGATTGCGGGGCTTCGCCGGTTTTCGCGCCGGCCTGGCTGATCCTGAGGAGTCGGGAGAACCTGTATGGAATAGGAGGTCCGGATGAAGACTGAGCCGTCGATTGTGAAGGGTCCCGAACTCGATTTGTCGTTCGTGGATGCGGTGGTTGAGCGTCTGGGTGATGGCGAGGAACGGGCGATCCCGATTCTTCAAGCCCTGCAGGATCACTACCGCTACCTGCCGCCCGAGGCGCTGCAGCGAGTCGGCGAATTGACCGGGATCTCGGCAGCTTCTTTGACCGGAGTTTCGACCTTCTACGCGCAGTTTCGCCACAAGCCGCTGGGTCGGTATCACGTCAAGGTCTGCAATGGAACGGCCTGCCACATTCAGGGGGCGGAGCGGGTGCATGAGGCGATGGTGGAGCATCTCGGGTTGGTGGAAGGGGCGGATACGGATGCGGCGGGAGTTTTTACTTTGGAGAAGGTTTTCTGCGTCGGCTGCTGCACGCTGGCACCGGTGGTGCAGATCGATGGGGAGAGTCATGCTCATTTGAGCCGCGAGACGGCGCCGGATTTGTTAGAAAGCTTTCTCAAGCGCTCGGGTCCGAAGCGGCGTGCTTCGAAAGCCGGACGCAGGACGATGAAGGAACCGCTTGGCGAGGTGCGGATCTGTCTGGATTCCTGTTGCGTGGCACGCGGTTGCGGCAAGACTCACGATGCTTTGAAAGAGGCGGTGGCGCGCGGGGAGTTGAGGGCGAAGATCAAACAAGTGGGCTGCGTGGTGATGTGCGATCGCAGTCCGTTGGTTGAAGTGGCGGTATATGGCGCAAGTCCGCTGCAATACTCAGGCGTGGAGGCGGGAAGTGTTGGACGCCTGTTAGAGGATCATTTCAAGGCGGATGGGCTGATGCCGTGGGTGCGTCGTGGGGCTTCGCGGGCGATCGACTGGCTCAGTGGTGAAAGTCGGCCAGAGATCGACCTGCAAACCCTGGAGGCTCCCAGCAAGCCCGTGGCGGCCTTCTTTGGTCCGCAGCGGCACATTGCGACCGAGCACTTCGGCAAGCTCGATCCACTGGATCTCGACGACTACATGGCGCATGACGGCTTCGCCGCGCTGATGGCTTGTGTGAGGGGGCGGAAGTCTGAGGAGATCCTTGATCAAGTCGAAGCCAGTGGCTTGCGAGGACGGGGCGGGGCGGGCTTTCCAACGGCTCGGAAGTGGCGGGTGGTCGCGGCGACTCCGTCGGACGAACGCTATGTAATTTGCAACGGCGACGAAGGTGATCCGGGGGCTTTCATGGATCGGATGCTGATGGAGTCTTTTCCTTTCCGAGTCATCGAGGGGATGGCGATCGCCGCGCGTGCGGTGGGAGCGGGTAAGGGGTTCTTCTATGTGAGAGCCGAGTATCCTTCGGCGGTCGCGCGGCTGAAGGAGGCACTCGCCATCTGCCGCGAGCGCGGGGTGTTAGGCGAGAGTGTGATGGGCAGCGATGTCTCCCTTGATCTCGAGGTGTTCGAAGGCGCGGGTGCCTTCGTCTGCGGCGAGGAGACCGCGATGCTGGAATCGATGGAAGGTCGGCGCGGGATTCCTCGATTGAAACCGCCTTATCCAGCGGAGTCAGGTTATCGTGGCAAGCCGACGCTGATCAACAATGTCGAGACTTATGCCAACGTGCCCTGGATCATTCGTCACGGCGGCGCGGCTTTCGCGGAGGTCGGAAGTGAGGGGAGCAAGGGGACGAAGGTTTTCGCGCTGGCGGGAAAAGTGAAGCGCGGCGGCCTGATCGAGGTGCCGATGGGTGTGACGATCCGTCAGGTGGTCGAGGAAATCGGTGGCGGGACGCCATCGGGTCAGCCGTTCAAGGCGGTGCTCGTCGGCGGGCCATCGGGTGGCTGCGTGCCGGAATCGCTGGCTGACACGCCGATCGATTACGAGTCGCTTGCCGAAGTGGGAGCGATCATGGGATCGGGTGGTTTGATCGTGCTGGATCAGTCCGATTGCATGGTGCAGATGGCGCGTTACTTTCTCGATTTCTGCCAATGCGAGTCTTGTGGGAAATGCACGTTTTGCCGCGTCGGAACACGGCGGATGCTCGATATCCTCGACCGGCTGCGTGCCGGGAAGGGGAGGAAGGGCGATATCGATCAACTTGAGGAATTGGCGGGCATGGTCGGCAAGGCCAGTCTCTGCGGTCTTGGAAAAACCGCGCCGAATCCGGTGCTTTCCGCCCTGCGCTTTTTCCGTAGTGAATTCGAGGCCCACCTGCGCGGCGAATGCCCGGCCGGGGCGTGCCGTGAACTGATCGAATACTCGATCACCGATCAGTGTGTCGGGTGCACGGTGTGTGCGCAGCATTGTCCGGCGGATGCGATACCGATGGCACCCTATCAGCGCCACGTGATCGATAGCAGCTTGTGCACTCGCTGCGATACTTGCCGGGTGGTTTGCCCGGAGGACGCGGTCCTTGTTAGATAGACGATTAACTTTAAATAGAAATTATCATGCCGAATATCATCATCGATGGCATTTCCGTTGAAGCTGGGGACGGAGAAACCGTGCTTGAGGCGGCGCAGCGAATCGGTGTCGAGATTCCGACGCTGTGTCACATGAAGGGCTTCGAATCAGGAGCTTCGTGCATGATCTGCGCGGTGAGGACGAGTCACAACGGTCAGTTCATTCCCGCCTGCGGCTCGCGTGCGGTCGAGGGGATGTCGGTGGAGACGGCGAGCGATGAAGTGCGCGCTGCCCGCCGCATGGCGCTGGAGTTGCTCTTCAGTGATCACCTCGGCGACTGCCTTTCACCCTGTCAGCGGATTTGTCCGGCGCACTTGAGCATTCCCACGGTGCTGAAGCATGTGAGGGAAGGAGAGCTCGGATTGGCGGCAGGGACGATCCGTCATGACCTGGCGTTGGCGAATGTCTTGTGTCGCGTTTGCCACCGGCCATGTGAGTCGGGCTGCCGTCGTGGCGCGCATGACGAAGCCGTGGCGATCGCCTCCTTGGTGCTGCACTCTTTGGAAAAGGAAGGAGAAGCTCGCACGCCAGTTCTACGGGCGGAGCGGAACGAGAAGGTGGCGGTCGTGGGCTCGGGTTTCAGCGGCCTGAGTGCGGCGTGGTTTCTTCGTCAGAAAGGCTTTCCTTGCAGTGTGTTCGAGTCTGTCGATGAAATGGCACCGACGATTCGGGCAGGGTTTGCCGATCTCGATCCGGCGATTCTTGAAGCAGAGTTGGCGGGCCTGGAGAAGGCGGGTGTTGAGTTTTTCCCGGCATCACGGATCGAGGATCTCGTCGAGCTGCGAGAGAGCTTTTCGGCAGTGGTCATGGCTGCGGGCGGGGCGGCAGGTGAGCTGGGTCTGGAGATGGCGGGTGCACGGGTGAAGGTGGACAAGGACTCGATGATGACCGGCATCGATGGCGTGTTTGCGATCGGCTCAGCGTTTCGTCCGGGGAGCAAGCCGGTTGCGTCAGTAGCCGATGGCAAGGAGGTGGCGGCCTGTGTGGAGCTGTATCTTGATGGGCGAGAGATTCGTCGCCCTGCCAAGCCATTCAGTTGTTTCATCGGCAAACTCGATGAGGCCGAGATGGGGGCGATCATGCAGGAGTCCAATCCGCACGGCCGAGAGCTGGAGGAAGATGATCGGTCTGCGGAGGAGATTGATCGGATGATCGAGGAGTCGCATCGCTGCGTGCAGTGCAACTGTCCGAAGATCGAGACCTGTAAACTACGGGATCTGGCGATGGAGTATCAGATCAATCTCAACCGTTTCAGCGGCGGAGGAAAGGCTGCCTTCAAGCGCGAAGTCGGGCATCCACTGGTCAACTTCGAACCGGGCAAATGCATTCGTTGTGGAAACTGCATCAAAGTCGCTTCCGACCATCAGGAGAAGCTTGGCCTGACTTTCATTGGTCGCGGTTTCGATGTTCATCTCGGGGTGCCCTTGGATGGCACGATGGAGGAGGGGTTGTTAGTTGCTGCCGAGGCTGCGGTGACGGCCTGCCCGGTCGGCGCCTTGTCGCTCAAGGACCCGAGTTTCAAACGGAGCTAGTGTAGGCCGCCCAACAGCCTGGACATTATGTTTTTTTGAAGAATGCTGAAAAAAGTGCCGCTTCGCGGATCGCCTTCGAGGCGACGCGGTCTTTTTCCCAATTTCGGCGTTGCTCGTCGGTCACGAATCTCGATTCGCTCCCTCCTCGCGCCTTGAACTTGGCAGAAATTCCGCATCGCTTAACGCCCATTCTGTTGGGCGGACTACACTAGTGGGCTAACCGGGCTCGATTGGGGGGTAGAGGTTTGTGAGTTTGATCCTCGCGTCTGGAGTTGTGAACCGTGAGTTCAAGGCGATGAGCTGGGCTGTTTTATTCACCCAATCTTTGATATAGATCCCGGGACCCTAAGTTCCTCACAAAGCATCCTCTTCGATATGCAACACCCCAGAACTGGCCTGCTCGTCTTCGCTGCGCTTCGCCGGGGTTTACCCGGTCGTCCGTCTTCGC
>NZ_JBATWY010000133.1:0-4325 GCF_049672945.1 Haloferula sp.
GGCGGATCGCTTGGGAATGGGGACGGATGGGAATGTGACGCGGGCGTTGCGGCGGGTGAGGGAGAAGGGGAGCTTGGGGAGGAAGTTGAAGAAGTACGAGCGAATGCTTGATAAACGGGACTGACCCCTTTGGCTGACCGACCCCTTTGGCTGACCCCTTTGGGACCCCTTTGGCGGTGGCCTTGCCGGAAGGCGTTGACTCCTCCTTCTCAAGTGTCCTCAAGTTGGGACCCTCGGCGCGGGTGGCGCTAAGGTGGGAGAAGGAGGAGGATGAAGTCGAAGCGATCGACGTAGGGTTGGCGCGGAGCGAAGATGCGTTTCAGCGACCTTTGCCACCGCCCTGACCACCACCTTGTCCGTTTCCACGGCCTTTGCCTTTTCCTCTGCCTTGACCGTTTTCGTCACAGTCTCCGTCGCCGTTGCCGTCGCCGCTGCGTTTACGGACGCGTTCACCTTTGCCTTTTCCTTGGCCCTGGCCGTTGCCGTTTCCGCCGCCCTTGGCAAAGTGATCACCTGCCTGAGTGATGCTTTGCTGGTCACACGATGGATGGATCGAAGCGCTTGCGCTGGGGATGCCGAGTGCGACCAGACCGATGGTGATGAGTAGAGTTTTCATAATCGTTTGTTTCTATTGGTTTACGTGTTCAGTGCCGTGATGGCATTTACACTCTACCCATTGAAAATGACGTGATGATGACGATGGGGAGAAATCGAAAATTGAGCTCGATTTTCTTCACTGCCTCACCACTCGCATTTCCAAGATGGAGTCCGGTCGGATGAGCGCCTCAATGCGCAAGCCCATCGCCTCGGCGCAGGCCTGAGCCAAAGCGAGACCCAATCCCGAATGCTCGCTTTCTGCGCGAACCTGATCCGCCCGCCAGAAGCGCTCGAAGAGATGTGTCACTGCGTTTTCATCAAGTCCACTCGCCCGATTCAGTACGGAGACGATCGCTTTATCATCTCCCCCAGTCACGATCACTTCGCTGCCTTCGTCGGCATACTCGGCGGCGTTTCCTAACAGGTTCCCAAGAAGGTGACTCCACCACGCACGGTCGCCCTCGAGGGTTTGCTCCATGGAGGCGCTGATCCGCATGCTTACGCCCCGACTCGCCGCGAGGCTGGCATGGTCCTCCCAGCGCTCTTCAACCAGCAGGCGCAGCGGAAACACGGTGCCTTTTGTCTGTGGAGATTCCCTCTCGATACGGGCCAGTTGGAGCATCGACTGCACCACGGATTCCATCCGCTCCACCGAAGCCACGACACGGATGTCACAGGCTCCATTTTCCGGGTGGTGCTTGGATCCACCGTCGGCGTCGACGCCGGCACCTTCTGGGAGCAGACGCAAGAATGGACCGATATCTTTGGCGGTGGCTTCACACTGTCCGGAACCGGCTTCAACAACAGCCTTTTGCAAGTCGTTGACACGGCTGGGGCCGCCTACAACCAATCATCACTGAACCCGGGATACGGGTTTTCCATCAGCGGCACCACCCTCACCTGGTCCGCCGTTCCCGAACCGACCACTGCCCTCGCCGGGTTGCTGATCGGCGCCGGCCTGCTGCGCCGCCGAAGGCTTTGACTCCCTTCCGCGAGTGAGGGTTTCATCCAGGATCCCAAGGGACCGGCCAACCACCCTCACTCAACCCCCTCCAACCCCGGCCGTTGGGGCTCCAGCAGCCGGCCCCTGAAAAAGCGATTTCCTAGCAATAACGCGCCGGTGGTGGAGGAAGCAGTCTCGTCTATGACGCGACGACCGACTTTCCCTCCATCACCGGTGGCGAGGTTCCCTATTACGTCGATGCCGCCCGCAACGCCCTGGCCATCAATGCCGCGACAGTGTCCTATCGCGACAAGTTCGCCCGGGCTACGACCACCTTCACCGGTGCTGCCGGAAACTACGATGTCATCATCACCGCCCTCGGTGAAACCGACGGGGAGTGCTCGTTCCGCCTACTGGTCAACGGTGTGGTCATTGGAACAAAACAGAATGCCCGCGTCACCAGCGACTACGGCCCACAGCTTCACACCTTCAACAACGTCGCCATCCCCGCCGGCGCCACACTCGGCGTAGAGTCTAACGACGTCTCCAACGGCCTCATTCCCGAAGGCACCGGATTCGCCTACGCCCGCGGCCGCTGGACCACCCTCACCCTCACCCTTGCCACCTCCACCTCCACCTCCACCGGCATCCCCGTCGCCAACGCCGGCGCGGACAAGACCGTCACCCTTCCCACCTCGTCCGTCACCCTCAACGGCAGCGCCACCGATGACGGCGGCACCATCACCACCTACGCATGGACCCGCATCAGCGGACCTAACACACCCGCGCTCGCCGGTGCCTCCACCACCACCCTCACCGCCTCCGGCCTCATCCAGGGAACCTACGTCTTCCGCCTCACCGTAACCGACAACGACAACCAGACCCACTACGACGACGTCAACGTCTCGGTCATCACCCCCGGCACCGCCCGCCGTCATCGTCTCCGCGATCCCGTCACCCTGCTCGAGGAGAGCGAGAGCACCGCCCAGGGAGGCGATGTCCAGATGAGCGCCGGCGTTCTCACCTTTAATGCGCCGGTCGGATTCGTAGGCATCGACACCTTCCCCCTGACGGTGAGCGACGGCAAAGGCGGCGAAGCCACCGCAGACCTCACAGTGAACATCGTTGATAGCAGCACCGCCATTGGATCAGCCAGCCCAAGCTTCACCACCCTTCCCGATGGTTCGCATCAGCTCGGCTTCCAAGGGGTTCCCCATCTTGAATACACCGTTCAGCGATCCATCAACCTCGGTGCCTGGGCCCCGATCGCCACCGTCAAGGCTGATGCAGGCGGAGTGATCAGCTTCAGCGATCCGAATCCCCCCGAAGGTCAGGCCTTCTACCGGCTTGAAGCTCCCTGACCTGATCGAGAATACCGAGGACGTCGACAGGCATCATCCGGAAATCCAGCTGAGAAAGAGGATTGCCGATTGCCGGATATGCCTATTCGCCTTCCAAAAACCAATCCAGAGCCTCGGCCTGCTGCTCAGGACTCGTGGTGTGTCCTCCGGGAAATGTCTTTGAACGGATCTCCCGGAATCCTGCTGACTTCATTTCGTCCCCGACGCTTTCGATGTGGTTCTCATCCACCAGGTTGTCCTTGTCTCCCGTGCTCTGATATCCCTTCACGCCCTTGAAGGCGCTCTTTCTAACACCGGTCTCCTCCTGGGCCAGTGCCGCCATCGATTGATTGCAGCCGCTGAAGTAGCCTCCGACAACATTCGCATCGGCTTTGAGAAGTTGGGCGATCCGGAAGAACGTTCCCTTCGCACCACTCGAGTGACCACCACAAGCATGTTTCCATGTTTTGAAACCCGGCCATACCTTCGTCATCTCCTCGATCACCTGCAGATGGAACTCCTTGTCCCCTTTGCACTCCGCAACGGTGCTTTCCCGGGGATTCCCATGCTCGGTATCCGCTGAAATCACGATCCAGCCCTTCGACTCCGGAGTCCGGCCCCGCCCCTCAAAAGTCCCGATGTTCCCCTTCAATCGCTCGCCCTCGTTGTTGATACCACCTACCGCCCAAAACACCTTCTGAGGTTTGCCTGGATCGAAATCGGCCGGAAGGCTCAGCTTGATCTTCATCTGGGTCGGTTTGAGCTTATTGCCCGACAATGCCTTGATGACATCCTCATCAAGCAGCCCTGTCGCCAGAACCGTCCCTCCCGGTTTCAATTCCTCGCCGAACAGACTACCCGCCTTCTCCGGTTCCTCAGCGACGGCCCCCTGACTCTTCGCAAACTCCTGATCCTCCTCGCTGAGCTTCGCAAGCGGCACACGATACTCCTTGCCCCTCATCTTGAGCACAACAACCTCGCCATCCAGTTCAACAAAGTCAGCCACGATCTTCTTTCCATCACTCGAAGTCCAGTCACGGGCCTCAAGCCCACCTTGAGCAACAAACAGAACC
This sequence comes from Haloferula sp., assembly GCF_049672945.1. Lineage (NCBI taxonomy): Bacteria > Pseudomonadati > Verrucomicrobiota > Verrucomicrobiia > Verrucomicrobiales > Verrucomicrobiaceae > Haloferula > Haloferula sp. The sequence goes on from NZ_JBATWY010000133.1 coordinate 3,954, forward strand.
GCACATCCCAATAGGAAATTTCTCATGTAATCCATCCTCGCTACCCCAATTCCGGAACGCAAGCCCCCAGCATGTCCAATATCAGGATGAACCCGAATCATTCCCGCCCTCAGGCTCCTATCGCTCGACACCAGCGCGCTTCCCATCCAAAAAGGCCCTCGCATTCCTATGAAACCGACTCTCATCGTTCTCGCAGCCGGCATGGGCTCCCGCTACGGAGGCCTCAAACAGATGGACCCGATGGGCGTAACAGTTTAGCTGTTTTTTTGATCAGGATGAATTGCTGAAAAGGACGTCCTGAGCTTTCGCGGCGGTGCCGGTCAGGAGGCTGCGGAAGAGATCGAGGACGGAGCTCTGCTGGAGTTTTGCGGT
>NZ_JBATWY010000134.1:0-6434 GCF_049672945.1 Haloferula sp.
ACCGCAAAACTCCAGCAGAGCTCCGTCCTCGATCTCTTCCGCAGCCTCCTGACCGGCACCGCCGCGAAAGCTCAGGACGTCCTTTTCAGCAATTCATCCTGATCAAAAAAACAGCTAAACTGTTACCCATTCGGGACCGACCCCTTTGACGACCCCTTTGAGTGCGGCGCAGCCGTTTTACGGGACGGGACCGGACGACTTGCATTCAGCCTTGATTTGTAGCCTCGGTTTCCTGTAGTTTCCGCCCATGGGCGCATTAGAAATTCCAGACAAACTCCTCCAACGGGCCAGTCGTGTCCCGGGCTTGGGAGAGCGTGTTGCCCGTTTCATCAAATTGGAAGTCGCCCAGTTCGAAATGCGACAACATCGGTTCCGCCCTGAAACACTCGCCTTGGTTGCTCGTGCCCAAGCGGAAGCCGGACAAAAACGCGCCGCAGGCTTTGACCTCGATGAGGAGCGAGAAGCACTCCTCCGACGCTTGGATCAAATGACGACCTCTGAGGCTCCCTGATCATGTTGCGTGCGGTATTGGATACCAATGTCGTTCTGGCAGCGGATCGTGCAAGCAACCCTCTCAGTCCGAACAAGGAAATCCTCAGTCGCTGGGCAAATCGTGAATTCACCTGGCTCGTCACCAGCGATATCGCAGCCGAGTATGCTGAGAAGTTGCTGGAAAAGGGCAATGCTCCTGAGGAAGTCGAAGCATTCATCACGGGACTGCTTCTTGTGGCGGATTTCGTCGATATCCGCTTTTTCCACTTCCGCCATTACCCGGTGGATTCCGACGACACGATCTTCCTACTCTGCGCCATCAATGGAGCGGCAACTCATCTCGTCAGCTACGACCACCATCTGCTGGACATCGGCATATTTTACGACGAATTTTTGACCTGTCGACCTGTGGAATTTCTCGCAAATTTCTGATTCCGCGCATCGACCCACGACTCAGGAAGCGCGCGGGGCGAAGCCTTCTACGCGACAATCCCGTGCGTCACTGGACCGAAGAATTTTTCCACAGAAGGAAAGCAAGGTAACGAAGTGCCTGATTTCATCCACCGCCTCAAACCTTCGTTTCCTTCCTTTCCTTCTGTAGAGAATCCCGCACAGCCCGCGCCGAACTCTTCATTTTAGTATTTCAGCTTTCATCGTCTTCAATCTGGCGAACCTTCGTTTTCCGGGACCGCTGATCCGCTGACTGAAGGTATGGCCGGACAGGTGAAGAAGCCCGAGGCCGATCATCATCGTCAGGTAGATCGCGATACCACCTGCCCGAGGGGTGACCTTGGTATGAATGCGGCGATCAGAGGGAGTGTCGACCAGTCCCAGTTTGGGAGCGGCGTGAATCATCAAACGCGTCAGACCTACGCACAGAGGTACCAATCCAAGGAGGATCAGCCAACTTGCTGGGTTTACGGTCATGGGGGTGGATCGACGATGGTAGGCCGCTGAGCTTGGACGCTTGCGGGGGGATGGATCGGCTCAGAAGGGGGATTGGGGCTAGTGGGAATACGCAGACTTGAGAGACTCAATCAGCAGCCGCCGTGCCTGAAAAGATTTATCCTGTCATTGGATGAAGTTAATCGGATCATAAGCGTCTGATAAACGGATCATCGCTGGATTTCGTTGTTTGACTTAAGTTGGATTGGGGGTTGAGCGACCTTGGGGTTTGAGTCGAATTTTCCACGGAACTCTTAATTTCCAGAACTGACAGGTTTTAGAGGGGAAGCCTTCCCGGGTCAAGGGGTGAGCTGGTTTGCTGGCTTTCTCCGCGACTGGGGAGAGGATGGGGCGATCAGGCCAGGGAATTGCCAGCCCTTAGAACTTCCATTTTCAACCGCAGATGAACGCGGATGGACGCAGATCTCCGGAAATACTGAATTTTAATCCGGAATCCGATGCCTCGTTACCGAGAAATGGGTGAATCTCAAGAAAACATCCCTTTTCAATCTGCGTTCATCGGCGGTTTTATTTCGATTCCTTCCCAAGCTCGGTCGCGCTGGGGAGAGGAGGCGAACAATTTTTTGACATTCCCTCTCCACTCCGCTATCTCCCGCGGCCCGCCGTCGAAAACGGCACCACTCAAACCACCAATCGACCCTTTCTGTCATGGCCAAGAAGACCACACTCCACGCTGAACCCCGTCTCCGTACCGGCTCCGGTGTTCTCAAACAAATGCGCCGCGAAGGCTGGCTTCCTTGTGTCGTTTACGGCAAGGATGCTGAGAACAAGAACCTCAAGATCAACGCCAAGGCTTTCCGGGAATTGCTGGCCCACAGCACTTCCGAGAGCTTCATCGTGAACCTTGAAATCGCCGATGGCGGCACCGATCTGGCCCAGCTCAAGGATGTGCAGCATGACCCGCTTTCCGGCGATCCATTGCACGTGGACTTCCTGGCGGTCGACCTGAAGAGCGAAATTACCGCATCGATTCCAGTCCACCTCACGGGTGAGGCGCCGGGTATCAAGGCCGGTGGCGTGCTTGAGCAAGGCCACCACACGCTGGAAATTTCCTGCACTGCCAACAATCTTCCCGAGATGCTCGAGTTCGACATCTCGAAACTGGGACTCGGTGACTCCCTGCACATTGGGGACGTCGAGTTTCCGAAGGGAGTTTCGCCGAATTACGATCCCGAGGTCGTGATCGCCCACATCGGGGCACCTCGCGTTGAGGAAGAGCCTGTTGAAGGTGAAGTCGTTGCCGCTGCAGAAGCTGCGCCTGCTGCAGAGGAGGAAGCTCCTGCCGAGGCCTGATTCGATTTCAGGACCCTTTCAACGCCCGGCCCGCCGTGATGGTGGCCGGGCTTTTTTTGGCTTCGAGCTCAGAACTGGGAGGATTGCGCGGACTTGAAGACGTTCGACAATTCGCCTTTCTGAGCGCAAAGCTTTCGCCGTGTCCCATTTCCCGCTCATCGTTGGCCTAGGTAACCCCGGGCGGCAGTACGAGAACACCCGCCACAATGTCGGCTTCATGGTCCTGGATCGGCTCGCTGCGGCCGCTGGAGCGAGCTTTGAATCGCGGCCGAAGTGGCAGGCGCATGCCGCCAGGCTGCCGGATGGGACTCTCTTGCTCAAGCCGCAGACTTTCATGAACCTCAGCGGTCGCAGCGTGCGTCAGGTCGCGGCTTTCCACAAGTGGCCGCCCGAGCAGGTGCTGGTCGTGTATGATGATTCCGCGCTGCCACTGGGCCGCCTGCGTTTCCGGGAGAAAGGCAGCGCCGGCGGTCACAACGGCATCAAATCCCTGATCGAGCACTTTGGCGGCGACGCCTTTCCGCGGCTCAAGGTCGGGATCGGCGAAGCCCGGCCTGGTGAGATGACCGGGCACGTGCTGGGCACCTTCCGTGAGGACGAACGGGACGAGGTGGAAAACACGCTTGCAAGCGCCGTGGAGGCCGTGCAGCTTGCGCTTTCCCAAGGATTTGCGCCCGCCGCAAACACTTACAATTCAAGCAAATCAGCAATTGAACACATCGACCATGAGCAGGAAATACGAAGGGCTCCTCATTCTGAACGCGAAGGGCCTTGAAGGCAGCATCGAGGATCTCGTCAGCGCCGTTGGCAAGGAAATCGAAGCCGAGGGCGGCAAGCTGGAGGAAGTCCAGCAGATGGGCCGCAAGAAATTTGCCTACCCCTCCAACAAGCTCGATGGAGGTCACTACGTGAGCTACCTCTTTGATGCCGAGCCTGAGGTGATCGAAAAAATCAACGCCAAACTCAAGCTGAACACCCAGGTCCACCAGCAATATTACCAGCTCCGCTGAGATACAGCTGTTCACGAGAACAGTTTTTTTCTTGACGGATCCCCGCTGCCGGAATCAATCTGACCACTGCCATGGCTAATCTCAATAAAGTCCTCCTGATCGGGAACCTGACCAAGGACCCCGAGGTCCGCTACACGCCGAAAGGCACCGCCGTCGGTGATCTCGGCCTTGCGGTCAACCGTCGCGTCAAGGACAGCAATGACAACTGGACCGATGAGACGACTTTCGTCGACATCACGGTTTGGGGAAACACGGCGGAGAATGCGCAGAAGTATCTGACGAAGGGGCGTGGCGTCTTCGTGGAAGGCCGTCTTCAGCTCGATACCTGGGATGACCGGGAAACCGGGAAGAAGCGCAGCAAGCTCAAGATCGTCGCCGAAGTCCTCCAGTTCCTGCCGGATGGCAAAGGGGGGGGTGGACGTCCTGCGGGAGGAGGCGGCGCTTCCCAAAGCAGCACACCGTCTCAAAGCGCACCGCAAGGGGGATCTGCCGCCGAACCGTCGGACTTCGACGGTGAAGAGGACGACATTCCGTTTTGATCGGATCGGAGTGCGATCTTCAGCGTGCTTGGATTTGTTGAATGCTTTGCGACCCCATCGGGGTCACTCCTGATAGCCGTGGACTTGAGTCCACGGATATTCGGCGGATTTGAAAGGGCGTCGTGACGCGACGCTTCATGGCCAATTGAGTGTGAGGATTCCCAGGGCTGATGGGTTGTTCGATCGTCCGCCTGCTTGAAGCGCCACGCCGTGGCGCGAATTTGTTGGATCGAGGCTCCGTGGGTTGAAACCCACGGCTATCATGGATCGTCCCGATGGGACGCGGCGGCCGGAGGGGGATGCGAACGAGTTGCGGCATGCGGAGAGAGGACGCGAGGGTGCTACGGACTTTTGGGGACAGGGGTCAGGATTCAGGGGGCAGAAAGGCAGAAAGGCGAAAGGCGAAAGGCGAAAGGCGAAAGGCGATATCCCGCGTCAGCGTCTCCTGTCTTTCTGACCTCTGGCCCCTGGATCCTGATCCCCAAGGCCTGAACGACCGATCGGGCGGCCGGAGGGGGATGCGAACGAGTTGCGGCATGCGGAGAGAGGACGCGAGGGCGCTGCGGACTTTTGGGGACAGGGGACAGGATTCAGGGGGCAGAAAGGCAAAAGGCGGTATCCCGCGTCAGCGTCTCCTGTCTTTCTGACCCCTGGCCCCTGGATCCTGATCCCCAAGGCCTGAACGACGGGCAGAAAACTCTTCCCCTCATCCCACCTTTTCTCAGAACTCGATCCTTCTCACTTGGCACCTCGTCGCCCGAAGTCTTTCCTCCGGGCGTGCTGGCGAAACGTATCATTCCTTGCCTCGACGTGACCGATGGCCGTGTGGTCAAGGGTGTCAATTTCGTGGACCTCGTCGACGCGGGCGATCCAGTGGAATCGGCGATGGCCTACAACGAGCAGCAAGCCGACGAACTCGTCTTTCTCGACATCACGGCATCCTCCGACAAGCGCGCCACGATGGTCGATGTGGTGCGCAGGACGGCCGAGCATTGTTTTATTCCTCTAACTGTCGGCGGTGGTATCCGGACAGTGGAAAACATGCGGGAAATGCTGCTTGCTGGAGCCGACAAGGTCGGAGTGAACACCTCAGCGGTGAACACCCCGGATCTGGTCGACGAGGGCGCCAAGGCCTTCGGCAGCCAGTGCATCGTGGTGGCGATCGATGCCAAACGTGAGGGGCCGGGCAAGTGGGGCGTTTACACGCACGGCGGGCGCACCCCGGTCGGGCTGGATGCGGTCGAGTGGGCGAAGGAAGTCTGGCGGCGCGGCGCTGGTGAGATTCTTCTAACAAGCATGGATTCCGATGGCACGCAGGCCGGCTACGATTGCGAGCTGACGGCGGCGATTTCCGAGGGCGTCGGCATCCCGGTGATTGCCAGTGGTGGGGCGGGGAATTTGGACCACATGGTCGAAGTGCTGGATCGCGGAAAGGCGGATGCGGTGCTGGCGGCGAGCATCTTTCACTTCGGCAAGTACACGGTGGGCGACGCCAAGCGCTACTTTGCCGAGAAGGGGATTCCGGTAAGGCCGGAGGTTTGAGTCTCAGGATTCGAAGGTCAAAAGCGCGGTCGCGGTGGGTTCTTGCGGGCTCACAGGTCTTGGATCATCGGGCATTGTGGGGTCCCCACTCGCCGGGGTGACCCTGAAAAATTCCAAAAAACGCGCTACGGAAGCCCGGACAATCCGTGACAGTGGGATTTCGGTGCTTGCTAGGAGCGTGGGTGCTGTGTAGCGAAGCCGTGGATCGATGAGAATCATCGGCTCCGCTTCACCGGGTCTTGGCGCCATTTACCTGGAAAGTGTTACAGAAAGTAAGGGCGCTTTGTTTGACAGACCAATGGACATCTACGTGGGCAATTTGCCCTTCAGCGCTACCGAAGAAGAAGTAGCCGAACTCTTCGCCTCCTATGGAGCAGTGGAGAAAGTGAAACTCGTGACCGATCGTGAGACCGGGCGCCCGCGTGGCTTCGGCTTCGTGACGCTCGTCGATCAGGACCGTGTAAAAGAAGCGGCTGAAGCACTTGACGGCCACGATATGGGCGGTCGTGCTCTGCGCGTGAATCCTGCTGAGCCTCGCGAGCCCCGTTCAGGTGGCTTTGGCGGTGGTGGCGGCGGTGGACCACGTCGTGGC
>NZ_JBATWY010000135.1:0-17535 GCF_049672945.1 Haloferula sp.
GTCTACGTCCTCAACCAACGCCCGCAACTCAACCTCTGGCAGGAAGTCGATCTCGACGAGGAGTTCGACGAAAAGTCCGACATCACCGACTTCAAAAGCTACCTGGAACTCGAATACCGCCTCTTCAAGCAACTCGAAACCGAGGTCTATGCCAAAACACCCCCGGGAGGTCCGACCGACATCAACCGCTTCCGAAAAGGCAGCATGATGGACCCGACCAGCTTCCAGACCAACTGGAACCGGAGCTTCGAATGGACGCAGGAAAATCCAAGCGCCGGCGTGCTGCTCCTGCATGGGCTTTCAGACTCGCCCTACAGTCTCCGCCACCTCGGGGAGAAATTCCACCAGGCCGGTGCCAGTGTCCTTGGCCTGCGCATCCCCGGCCACGGCACCGCACCCAGCGGCCTCGTCGAGATCACCTGGAAGGACTGGGCTGCAGCTGTTAGAATCGCGGCCAGGCACTTGAAGCAAAGCATCGGCGACAAGCCTCTCTATCTCGTCGGTTACTCGAATGGCGGTGCGCTCTCCGTCGTCTACACTCTTCAGAGCCTCGGCGACGACAGCCTTCCCCGTCCCGACGGCCTGATCCTCCTTTCTCCGGAAATCGGCATCTCCAAAGCCGCCGGTCTCGCCGTATGGCAGGGCCGCGTCGGACACTGGCTCGGCCTCGACAAGCTCGCGTGGAATTCGATCTCGATGGAATACGACCCGTTTAAATATGGCTCCTTTGCCGTCAACGCCGGTGACCAAGCTTACCGGATTACCAGCGAAATCGACAAGCATCTCGACCGCATGTCGAAATCCGGATCACTCAAGAATTTCCCGAAAGTCCTCGCCTTTCAGTCAGCGGTCGATGCCACCGTGTCCGCTCCCGCGCTGGTCACGCGGCTCTTCAATCGCCTGCCTGAAAACGGCAGCGAACTCGTCGTCTTCGACGTCAACCGCAACGAACTCATCGAGCATCTGCTCGCCAAAGACCCGGCCGAAGACCTTCAAGGTCTGCTCAAGGGACCCGGCCATTCCTTCGATCTCAGCGTCGTCACAAATGCCTCGGACGAAGAAAACATTTCAGCGACCGTGATGATCCAACACCGCAAGGCCGGACAATCGAAGCTCACCATCGAAGCCTCCGAACTGAGCTGGCCGAACGAGATTTTCTCCCTCTCCCACGTTGCCCTGCCCTTTCCCGAGTCCGACCCGCTTTACGGGAGCGGAGATCAGGGAAGGACGGCGACGCTCGGCAATCGCGCCCTCCGCGGCGAACGCGGCACCCTCTACATCAGCCCCGGCGAGATGCTCCGCCAGAAGTGGAACCCCTTTTACCCATGGGTCGAAAAACGGGCGATGGAATTCATCAATCTCACTCCCCACGCCAAGCCTACCGTTCCGGAATGAGGGCCGTGACACCCGCACCCGCTTGACACCCGTTCACCACCCCCGATTCTTACCCCGCTTTCAAATCCAGCATGACTCTCCTCATTCGCCTGAAATTCACCCTGCTGCTCTGCCTCACTGCCGCAAGCTGCTACGCGCCGATCCGTGTTCATGAGGTCAAAGCCGTGAGACCAGCCCCGCTGGTCGTCAGCGAATCCTCCCTGAAAGCGGCCTCGAAAACCTCCAAGAGTGATCCCCTGGCACAGGCCGCCGCCACCCTCGAAGACGTCCGCATCGCCTATGACCGCCTCGCCGCCGGAGACTCCAGCGCCCTTCCCGAATACAACTACCTCACCGCCCGCTTCATTGAGCAGATCAAGCAGGCCGGCGTAAAACCCTGGATGAAGGAGATCCAACTCTCCGGACCAAAAACCCGCTACGTCCTTCGGGGTCACCAGCCGGCCGACCTCAATGCCGAAAAGCGCGACTTCATTGCCGCAGACACGCTCGAATTCCAAGGCTCACTCGCTCAGGAGCCCGCCATCGTGGACGGTGCCGGAGCCCCCTTCCTCGCCATCATCAGCACCCCTCCGACCGAGAACGAATCCTTCGACAAGAACCTTCGCTACCGCAACATTACCGCCGTCATCCACTTCAACGGCAACAGAGCCACCGTCGAACTCGAAGACCCTTACGAAATCGAAAACGTCACCATCGGCAGCCGTCGCTACCCGCTCCATGCCGACTTCAGCGCGAACGTCTCCTACGCGCTATCGACCACACGGATCGACAAACTCGGGCTTGCTCGCCTGCTCAATCCCGAGCGCTTCAGCAATACCTGCCGCCTCAGCAAGCTCCAGCCCTACGACCCGAATCGCATCCCCGTGCTGATGATTCACGGCCTCCAAAGCACCCCAGCCACCTGGGTGCCCATGTACTTCGATCTCATGAAGGACCCCCAGATCCGCGAGAAATACCAATTCTGGATCTTCAGCTACTCCAGTGGCTACCCCTATCCCTACTCCGCCGCCCTCCTTCGCAAGGAGCTCGATCGCATCAACCGCGCCTATCCCGACCACAAGGACATCGTCATCATGGGCCACAGCATGGGTAGCCTCGTCACCCGCCTGATGGTGACCGACGTCGGCGACTCGATGTGGATCGAACTCTTCGGCAAGTCACCCTCCGAAACAAACATGTCCGGCGAAAGCCGCGAGATCCTCGAAGAGTCCCTCGTCTTCAACTCCCGTCCCGAGGTGGATCGGGTCATCTTCTTCTCCGGCCCCCACAGGGGTAGCGTCATTGCCACCAGTTGGATCGGCCGACTGGGTGCAAAGCTCGTCCGCGCCCCGGCCTTCATTGCCGACACACGGGACGCGATCGTCAGCATAGGAAAAGCCGACCCCGCTGCCCTCGCGCTCAACCGTGCGCCTAACAGCATCGACACCCTCGCTCCGAACAACCGCTTCGTCCGCGCTATCAACCAGTATCCCATCTCCCCCCGCGTCCCTTACCACTCCGTCATGGGCGACCGCGGAAAAGGCGACACCCCCAACTCAAGCGATGGCATCGTCGCCTACTGGAGTTCCCACCTCGAAGGCGCCGCGTCCGAGAAAATCGTACCCTCCCATCACGGCTCCCACCAGATCCCCGAAGGAATCGAGGAAGCACGCCGCATTCTTCTGGACCACGCCGGTCTCCGCTAGGGAGCCATACTCCTGCCGGAGATGCCGTCCCTCCGTCATAACTGGGTTTGACTTTTGACTCGCGAGCAGAGAGCAGTCTTTCCCATGAAAATTCGAGATCTGCTATTTGCCCTGGCCATCACAGCCATACTGCTTTCCGGATGTTCGACATCCTCGTTCCAGCAGACGGACCCGAACGCGCCCAAGCCGCTCCGCGTCGGCGTCTCCGGCGACAACGCCCCGCTGATTTATGAAGCAGGTCGTGGCAACTTCGAAGGCGTGGAAGCAAGTTTCGCCAGGTCGCTGGGACAGGAACTCGGACGTCCCGTCCAGTTTGTGAAGATGCCATTCGAGAAGCTGATCCCAACACTCCAGCGGGGCGAAGTCGACATCGTCATGAGTGGACTAACCGTGATCGAACAACGCAAGACCCTGGTCGATTTCGCCTCTCCCTACATGGTGTCTGGCCAAGCGCTGCTGGCACGCACGGCGTCGGGAAGCTTCTACGATGACCCTCGTATCATCTTCATCAGCCCCTGCCGAATCGGGGTCGAACGAGGCAGTGTCGGCAACCTCGTTGCCCAGCGCGCTCATCCACAGTCCACGGTCGTCCCCTATTCGACACCCGCCAAGGCCGCCCGCGCCCTGAGCGAAGGAAAGGTGGACGTGGTCCTTCACGATGCCCCAGTTCTCTGGCGCATTGCTGCGGAGAATCCTGGCGCGAACTATCGAATCATCCCCAAACTCCTGACCAAGGAAACGCTCGCCTGGGCCGTTCGCCGCGGCGATTCCGTGATGCTGAAGGAAGCCAATGCCGCGCTCGCAAAATGGCGCTCGAATGGAACACTCAACCGCACTCTGCGGACCTACATGCCACGCTACGATATCATGGAAAGCATGTAGTCTTCCGCAGGCAGTACGATGACGTCGAACCCATCGTGAAATCGCCGCCGATCTCTCCGGTCGACTGATCCGAATCTGCGAGGATTCACTCATCGGTCGTGCATGACCTATCGCATTGCCCCCAGCTCAGGCTGCGGTCAAAAACGCGAACTAGCGCATTCGCGTATCACTTGAAAAATGGGTTGATTAACGGACTTTCCTACCCTAACACCCACTTTGTGATTTCCCCCGCTATCACTTCGAGCTTTCTCATCCTCGCAACGGTAGCGGCTGGAGATGGTATCCTCCATACGATTGGAAATCCAACCAACGAGGAGCAGTATTATCTCGAACTCATCAATCGGGCTCGGGCAGATCCTGAGGCTGAGGGAATCCGCATCGCGGCACTCTCAGACCCCGGAATCCTTTCCGCGATATCCTACTTCGGCGTCGACATGGATTTGTTCCAGCAGGAGATGGCGGCCATTGATCCTCAGCCACCTCTGGCGATGAATCCCATCCTCATCGGGACGGCTCGGGCCCACTCCGAAGACATGTTTACGATGGGTGTTCAATCCCACATCGGAACCAACGGCTTTTCCTGGCTGGAACGGGGAATCGCAGCAAACTATAACGGGACTCTGGTTGTGGAAAACATCTACGCCTCCTCTTGGTTCACCGAGTTTGGTCACGCCTCATTCGAAATCGATTGGGGTCCTGGAGGAAGTGGAGGGATGCTCCCCGGCCGCGGCCATCGTTTCTCGATTCACTACTCGGTGGTGAGGGAAGTTGGGATCGGCATCTTTAACGGGAGCAGAACCGGTGTCGTCGGACCGATCGGCCCGCAACTGGTCACTCAAGACTTCGGAACCGGCCCACCCAATACTGCATTCATTACCGGAGTCGTTTATCACGACCTCAATGGGAACCACTTCTACGACCCCGGTGAAGGCATCGGCGGCGTGGAAGTGATGATTGGCGACAACACGTATCGTGGAATGACCGCGAGCTCGGGTGGTTAGTCAATACCCGTTCCCGATGATGATACGACCTATGGCGTCGAATTCATCGGCCCGGCTATCCGAAGTCAGAGCACGGCAGAGATCTCTGGAGGTGCCAACGTCAAGATCGACTTGATCGTCCCCTATGATGCTCCCACAATCATCGGCACGACCGTTCCAGCGGTGGGTATTCCCGCTCAATACCAAGTTTCACGCGTGGCAGGCGCGACTTCCTATGATTGGCGAAAAATCCTGGAGACGTCGACGCCGAACGATCCCGCAGAGACTCTGGAACGAGTCACCCCGTTGGTTGAAAGCTCAAGCCCAATGTTGTCGGATGTCGTAAAGTTCAAGGGGAGTCGATCCTATCATCTGTTCCACGAGAACTTCGCAGACAACGCTCTCCTCTACAACTCGGCCTTCCAGGTCGCCGCCGGAGCTGAACTTACTTTCCGTAGTCGGCACGCGTATGCGACCGCAGGCCAGGTCGCAACCGTTCAAGTCAGAGAAGATGGGGAAGACGAATGGAAAACCGCTTGGTCTCAAGCGGGTAAAGATAATGCTGGAGAGAACTCGTTCCGGCTCGTGAACGTTCCGCTTGATGCCTACGAGGGTCAGAGAATTCAGTTGAGACTTCTTTACGACTACATCTCCGGCTCCGCCGCCTATTTCTACACGCTCGGGGTGCCTGTTGGCTGGTATGTGGACGAGATCGTTTTCGTCGGACTCGCCACGGTCTCGGAAGAAACCATCGCCAGCGCAGATGCGGAAGGAAACTTCGAGTTTACCCCCGAAGCAGCTGATCGTTACCGACTATCCTCAAGACCTGTATTTCCCGACCGAACGGGATCGTTCGGCGATTCGTTACCCGTGGATGCCTCAATCCAGAATACTTTCGGCGACTGGGCTTCTGCGAATGAAGCCGCCCTCGAACTCCCGGTCGGCGGCCTATCAGGTGATCCCGAGGGCGATCTCAATGGAGATGGTGTCGCCAATGTCATGGCCTACGCGCTTGGTTTGGATCCGATGACACCCGCAGCCCACAGACTTCCGAGGGCGGAACATGATGGCGGCCAAATCGTGATCACCTATCAGAGCCATTCCCAGCGCTCGGACGTCACCTGGGGACCCGAGGCCACCGACTCACTCCAAAGCTGGGCGGCCCCGGGAGACCCGTCGGCACCAGCAGGTTTTGCCGACGAAATCCTGAATGTGAACGGAGCAACGCTGACTCGCCGAGCCGTTCTTCCCATCAGCCCGGGAAATTCCGGCTACTTGAGAATGAAAGCCGCGATCGGCGGCAGAACTGGACCTTGACGGCCCCCTCGACTGGCCCATTGAGCTCTGGAAGATTCATCCTGCATTTTGCGACATCTCTTCTTCGATTCGGGCCGACGCCACGATTCCCTCTGGCCTAAGGCACTCCGGCGCTGAATGGTTCCGGCATGTTCCTCGGCTTAGACTCCTCCACCCAGTCCCTTTCCGCTCTGGTGATCGACCCCGCAAGCGGCACTGTCGCTCACGAACTTTCGGTCAACTTTGGCACCGACCTGCCTGCCTATGGCGCTCCCAGCGGTTTCATTCCTGACGGAAAAGCGGGCGAGGTCCATGCCGACCCGCTGATGTGGATCGAAGCGATCGATCTGCTCTTTTCCCGCGTCGCGGAAAACTTCGACCTCTCTCAGATCACTGCCATCGCCGCCTCGGGTCAGCAACACGGTTCGGTCTACTTCGACAACAGCCTGGTTCAGCGCCTTGCCACGCTCGATCCCAAGCAACCCCTGAAGGACCAACTCGCCCCCGCTCTCAGCCGCCCGAGCGCGCCCATCTGGATGGACACCTCGACCGGGGCCGAGTGCGCCGAAATCGCCGAAGCAGTCGGCGGCAATGATGAAGTCTGCAAGCTGTCGGGATCGATCGCCGTCGAACGCTTCACCGGCCCCCAGATCCGGAAATTCTACAAACAGGACGTCGAGGCTTACCGCAACACCGGCAGCATCCACCTTGTCTCGTCGATGGTCGGCTCGATCATGGCAGGGAAGTCGATCGCCATCGACCATGGCGATGGAGCCGGCATGAACCTGCTCAATCTCCACACCCTCGGCTGGGATCCCGACCTCCTCGACGCCACCGCACCAAACCTCCGGGACAAGCTCCCCCGCCCTGCCGCTTCGGCGTCGATCGCCGGGAAGGTTTCGAACTACTTCGTCCAAAAATACGGCTTTTCTAGTAATTGCGATGTAGCACTTTCAACAGGCGACAACCCCTCCTCACTCGTCGGAATGGGAGCCACCGAGCCCGGCACTTTTGTCATCTCACTCGGCACCAGCGACACCTTCTTCGCCGCCATGTCGAAAGCCGTCACCGATCCCCAGGGCTTCGGCCACGTCTTCGGAAATCCCGCCGGTGGCTTCATGTCCCTGATCTGCTTCCGCAATGGCTCACTCTCCCGCGAAGCCCTGCGCGACGAACTCGGCCTGAGCTGGGATGACTTCGATGCCGCCGGACTCGCCAAAACACCTGCCGGCAACGAAGGCCGCGTCATGCTCCCTTTCTACGGCCCTGAAATCACCCCACGCCACGATTTCTCAGCCCCAGTCAGGAACTTCCCGGCTGACGCCTCCGCGGAAATCCAGGTCCGCGCCTTGTTGGAAGGTCAGTTCCTCAACATGCGCCTGCACTCTGCATGGCTCGGCGAGCAACCGTCCCTGATCCGGCTCACTGGCGGTGCATCGCAAAACAACGGTATCGCCCAGCTCATCGCCGACATCTTCCAAGCCCCCGTCGAACGTTTCGCCGTTGCAAACGGGGCTGCATTGGGGGCCGCGCTGCGAGCAGCGAATGCCTGCGGCCACGATCTTGAAACCTTGAGCAAGCAATTTTGCCGACCTGCTGCGGATTCGCAAATCGAGCCAGACTCATCGAAAGCCGCCGTTTACGCAGCCGCCGTGCAGACCTATGGAAAACTCCTTTCCGCCTCCGTCTGATCTGATCGAGCGCTCAGGCCATCCAGCACCTTGACCGTCTGCCAGGCTGCCCGCACGTCGTGCACCCTCAGCATCTGCGAGCCCCGCCGAACCGCCACTGCGATACACCCTACGGTGCCCGCATCGCGATCAATGGGTTGCGCAATTTCCAGCACCTCACCGATGACCGTCTTGCGGCTCACGGGCACCAGCACCGGACGGCCGAATTTCTGCAACAGTTCCAGATCCCGGAGCACGGTGAGATTATCATCGCGCTGCTTCGCAAAATCGATGCCCGGATCAAGCACGATACTCCTGCGGGGAACTCCCGCCTTCACAGCCAGCTCGATCTTCTCCTCGAAGAAACGCTCCATTGACCCCATCACATCCGCCCACTGCTGATCAAGATGAGGGATCTTCGGTTCGCCCACCGAATGCATGATCAGCAAGGATGCCCCGCAGCCAGCACACAACACCGCATTCCGATCATCCGGCAGACCGCTCATATCATTGAGCAATTCCACACCCATCGGCAGCACTCGTTCAACCACCTCCGGACGCCAGGTATTCGCCGAAAGGATCGGCGGCCAAACCTGATCCTCGTCTTTCGGCAAAGCCTCCGCCACCACTTCGGGCCAACGCACGAAGAACTCCGAGAAACGCCGTATTTCCTCCTCCACCGCCACCGCCATGCGATTGGTTCGCGCACTTTCCGCGCCGACATCGATCACATCCGCCCCCTGCTCGGCCTGCCGCCGCGCCATGCCAAGCGCGACATCCATGTCCAATGTACCATCACCGGAAAACGAATCATCGTTCACGTTGACGATTCCCATCACCAATGGACGGCGTGGGAACCGGATTTCCCGATGCGGCAGCTTCCAGATCACAACAAGATCAGGGCCGACTCACTTCGCATCCACCTTGAACGGCCTCATCACCGGCTCATCGGGTCCTGGGAAGTCTTCGGGCACGGGAATGCTTACTTTTCCGCTGGCCGCCCACTCCGTCCCGCGGGTGAAGGTGGTGATGAACCCGACACTTTCAAATGCCGGAGTGTCGTGACCAAGCGTCGTGTGGAAAACCCGACCATCATGATAATCAATGACCATCAACATCGGTTCGTTGCGACCCTCCTTCTGGAGCTTTGGAGTATCCGCCGCCGTTGCCAGAATCGTCATGTTCTCCGCCGGACCGCGAAGCAACGAATAGCACTCATCCTCAGACTGCATCCAGAAGTCGGGGATTCCCTCGGTGATCGGGTGATCCCCGACCCGCATCGTCACAAGAAACGGAGCCCTCGGACCATGGGCTCCACACTTGCCCGGCCCCGCGTCGCGCACGACCTCGCCGTCCCGGTTGATGTAGACATAGGGACCGTCCTTGGGCCCGCGATCCCCCCAGCCACCGAGACCAATCATCTTGTTGAACTCCGGCCAATCCGCCCACGGATTGTTGGCCGCATGCACCACCACCAAACCACCGCCGCCGGCCATGTAGGATTCAAAACTCTTCTTCGTCGCTTCCGGCCAGTCAGCCGCTTTCCATCCGAAGTTGCTGATCACCACATCATACTTGCCAAAATCAGGCGCAAATTCCGGATCAGGCTTGGGCTCCTTCAAGTCCTTCCCATCACCTGCGTCGGCCAAGGGTAAGAAGGATTTCTCCCGGCCCGACTTCCAGAGAAACTGCGTCCGTGCCACATCCACTTCGAAGAGTCCCGTCTCCTCAAGATAGCGCGACATCATGATCGTCGATTTCGGCCAGACTTCATGGTTGTTCTGCCCGTCGACGATCAGGGCCTTCATCTTCTCAGCACTCTGGGCAGCGCTTGGAAAAAAGAATGCAAGGGCCAGCGCAAAAGGCAGACTTCGGATGAGTTGGGACAGGTGTTTTTTCATCATCAAATCGAGTTGGTAGTTCTAGACGTCAAGGTTTTGCAGAATCTGTCAAGGCGGCGGGCTATTTGAAAAACTCATTGAGCCACTCATCGATGGCGGCCGCCACATCAGCATAGCTTTCATCTCCGAATGAATGCTCCGCTCCATCGATCTCCAGCAGATGCTTGGGACCTTGCGCCACTCCAAAGGCATCGACACTGTCCACCGGGAGCACCACGTCGTCCGCCGTGCCGTGAACCAGAAGATAAGGGATCGAAAGCCTGCCGGCCTCCTCAAGCAGATCCCCGATCTCCTTCATGTCTTCGACAAAGGCTTCCGAAAGCGGACAGCCCTCTTCATCCCACATGAAACCCTCCCCGGGCCTTTGATCGCCGAACTCCGTATCGCAGAACAGCGCCGTCCTCACCATGCCTGCCAGGGTCACCAGCACTTCGATCCGTGGATCCACCACCGCCGATTTCAGGCCGACCGCACCCCCCATACTATGTCCGCAGTAGGCGATCTGCACCCCCTCGGGAAGCTGGTCGAGCACGTCACTCAAATCCTCGCATTCCTTCGAAATCGTGGAGTCCTCGAACTTCCCTTCTGATTCACCGTTTCCGGAAAACGAGATCCTCAAACACGGCCAACCCGCTTCCGCCAGCAACTCGGCCATCGCCACCATCAGCGGCCGGTCCTTGTTGCCCGTCACCCCATGACCGAGAACCAGCAGGTGGCCCTCCCGTGTGCCCGGGTGAAACGAACTGTCGATTCGCTCGCCGCGACGGTTTCTAAATTCAGGAAGTTTCATCGATCAATCCTCACTGCGACCAGGAAAGGTCAGTTCCGCCACCGCCGACTTGTCCAAGCCCCCGCGACCGAGCTCGATCAGCTTTCGATACTGCGCTTCGGTTGACACCGATAGCGGCACTGGCACCCCGGCTTCATTGGCCAGCGCATTCGCAATCCCACTATCCTTCGCCGCATGTGCTGCGGAAAAATAACAATCGTGGTCCCGGATGATCATGTCGTTCCCATCCGTCTCCAGAACTCGTGAATTCGCTCCCGTTTGAGAAAACACCTCCTTGAGCATCTCCAGATCAAGCCCGAGTGCCGCGCCAAGCCCCAAGCCTTCGGCGAGTCCCGCCGTGTTGATGTTCATCACCATGTTGACCAGTGCCTTCACCTTTGCCGCCTCACCGGCAACACCCACGTAGCGCAGCGAACTCGAGAGATCCTTCAACAAGGGCTCCACTTGATCGAAGACCGCCTTTTCGCCCCCAATCATCAGATACAGAGTGCCCTCGCGGGCCTGCGTAATGCTCGATGCCATGCAGGCTTCAAGCGCCTTCGCTCGCGCCGACGCACACGCCGCGGCGACCTCTTCATGCACGGACGGACTGACCGTCGCGCAGTTGAGAAAAATCCGACCCTCCGCGTCTTTGAGTAGACCATCTGAGGAAAAAACATCCCGCATCGCCTCGTCATCGGTCACCACCGTCAAAATCAGATCCGCCTTGGCAGTCACCTCCGCCGGACCCCCAACCGCCTCACAGCCAAGCTCATCCGCCAGACTCTTCGCCAGGTCAGACGCCACATCCTGCACCACCGCAACCTGGTAGCCGCAATCCTTCAGTCGCCTCGCCATGTTGGCACCCATTCTCCCGACACCTACAAATCCAATTCGCAACTCCTTCAAATTCATTCTGGTCCAAAGCTTCGACAGCTCAAACGAACTTTCAAGTTCCATCGAAGCGCCTGCCACGATTGACTCCCCGCACCATGAAACTCGAAACCCTCTGCCTCCACGGCGGCCAGACGCCCGATCCCGTCACCAAATCCCGCGGCGTTCCGGTCCACCGGACCACCGCTTACGTCTTCGACAGCACCGAACACGCTGCCAACCTTTTCGCCCTCAAGGAACTCGGGAACATCTATTCCCGGATCATGAATCCCACCACTGACGTGCTCGAAAAGCGCGTCGCCCTGCTCGAAGGCGCCCATGAAATGGGCGGACTCGGTCATGCCTCGGGAACCGCCGCGATCTTCAACTCCATCATCAACCTCGCCTCCGCCGGCGACAACATCGTCTCCGCCCGCAACCTCTACGGCGGCAGCTACACCCAGTTCAACAACATCCTTCCCGCCTTGGGCATCGAAGTGCGCCTGATCGACTCCACCGATCCGGAGAATTTCGCCAAGGCGACCGACGACAAAACCCGCGCCTACTTCTGCGAGACCGTCTCCAATCCGGCCTGTGAAATTTCCGACCTGAAAGCCATCGCCGACACCGCCCATGCCCACGGCCTCCCCCTGATCGTCGATGCCACCTTCTCGACTCCCTTTCTAACACGTCCGATCGACCACGGTGCCGACATCGTCGTCCACTCGCTGACGAAATGGTTCGGCGGCCATGGCACCGGCCTTGGAGGCGTCGTCGTCGATTCCGGGAAATTCAACTGGGCAGGCGGCAGACACCCGATGTTCGATGAACCCGACAGCTCCTACCACGGACTCCGCTGGGGCCACGATCTGCCCGATGCACTCGCACCGCTCGCCTACATTCTCCGGATGCGCACCGTCCCGCTGCGCAATCTCGGCGCCTGCATTGCTCCCGACAACTCCTGGATCATCCTCCAGGGCATCGAAACCCTCCCGCTCCGCATGGAGCGCCACTGCAGCAACGCCCTCGCCGTCGCCAAACATCTCAAAGCCCACCCGAAAGTCGATTGGGTCCGTTTCCCCGGCCTCGAGGACGACCCCGAATTCGAACGCAACCAAACCTACCTCAAGGGCATGGGCGGCGCGATGGTCATCTTCGGAATCAAGGGCGGTGCCAAAGCCGGATCCAAGTTCATCGAATCACTCGAAATGATCTCCCATCTTGCCAATGTCGGCGACGCGAAAACACTGGCGATTCATCCGGCAACCACCACCCACAGCCAGCTCGACGAAGAGCAGCAGCGGGCCGGCGGCATCAGCCCCGAACTCGTACGGTTGTCCATCGGCATCGAACACATCGACGACATCCTCGCGGACATCGATCAGGCGCTCGGATAGACCTATTCGCTCGAAAGGCCTGGCGACCCCCGTCAGCTCCCACAGACGTCTGAAGAGACTGCAAGCCTTGACTACCACCCTTTACCCACCATGGACGAGCTCACGCTGAAGGGGAGGATTGCGGCACTTGGGAAAGACGTGGCAAAGTCTTGTGTGCCCTGAACCCCGTGGACTGCGGCAGCCCTGCTGCCGCTGTTCCCGTGAGACAGCCTGCTGTCCACGCGCAAGGGAGAAAGGGCGTTCCCGCCCTGTCGAAGCACCCTCAGGACACGCCCTTCCTCTCTCTATGTCTCCCAACGGAGCGCGTTCATCCTGAACGCTTAGGCCATGGACATCCTGTCCAGACACGCCAGCCCTGCGTCCCTGTTCATTTGCGGAGCGCGTTCATCCTGAACGCTTAGGCCATGGACATCCTGTCCATCCACACCAGCCCCGCGTCCCTGTTCATTTGTGACGAAAACCTTGACTCACCCTCTTCTAGGCTGAGCCCTGATCGATAGATCACCGTTCTGAAAAACGCCCGCCACCGACCTCGAAACCACCTCAAATCAGAAGCCGAACCCATGACTCACCGCTGTTTTGGACAGCAGTGACGCTGCCGAAAAGGCCGAAGCTGTGGTTGCCGAGTCCAAGGCGCGAGGAGGAAGTGGATCGAGAACCACGACCGACGAGTAACGCACCCAGCGTTTGCCGGGTGTTTCGTCTGCAAGGACCGCCGCCGACTCCAACACGCAGTGCACTTCAATCCATTCCCATTCACCCGGCGGCGGGGCGTTGTGCGGTATTTCAACAGGCTGCTAGGGCCCGCGAAGCTGGTAAAGCCGGCCGGTGTCCTCCGTGGGAATAGGAAAGTCCAGGTAGTCGAGGTAGGTCTGATGGTCCCCGGAAACGTAAATGCTGTCGAGATACTGCCACTCCACCGGGCCGGGAATCGGAATCACGTAAAGGTCATAAGTCTGGTCTGGTGGCGCGCTGATCATGAGTTCAACAAACCGATTGGTCGGCTCCGTGTTGTCGTAGCGGATCTCCATCCGAAACTCGGGCTCGACGACGACAAACTGGATCGGGTCACTGGTGGCCTCTCCGAACTCGTTGGTGACCACCACGTGGTAGCTACCGGCATTTTCACCATCGATGGGAAGGCGCAGGAGGTAGTCATCTCCCTCAGCAAGCGGGAGGTCGTCGCGAAACCATTGGTAGGCGAAGGGACCCCGCCCCTTCGCCGTCACTGAAAGCGCGTAGAAGCTGGTGGGGATGCCATTGATGTTCTCTGTCGAGATGCTTGCGGCGGGAGACAACCAATCAATGACTGGCGAACTGCTGCCGAGGTGGCCGGACTGGAGGATGGTGCCGTTGAAGCCGACAATCACGAAGGTGTCGCTGCCGAAAGCGACATCCCAAAGCTTTTGAAACGTCGGTGACTCCCGCTGCGTCCAGCTCATGCCGTCACTCGACGAATGGATGTAACCGCTATTGCACACCGCAAGGTAGGTACCCGCGCCATAGGCAATGCCGTTGACTCCTCCGACCACGGTGTCGGTCTTGGTCCAGGCGATGCCGTCAGGCGAGGTGAACATGTCGGAGGAGCCGCCGACGAACATGTCGTTGGCGAAGAGCACGGCATTCATGTTGCCGGAGGCGGCATCACTCCGGACGGTCCACGTAATGCCGTCGGGCGAGGTGACCACATCCTGGCTGCCATTGACCGCGACGAAGAGACCATTGCCAAAGGTGACATCGAGAAAATTCCTGTTCGTCCCGGAGTCACGAACCGTCCAATCGAGTCCATCGGGAGAACTCGCGATGACCGAGTTCGGAGTGGAGAAGGAGCGCTCACCAACGGCGACGAAAACGCCGTTGCCATAAGCGGCACCCTCGAAACTTCCGAGCGAACCGAGATCCCTCTGGCTCCAGCTCACACCGTTGTCGGTCGATGTGGCGATGACGGAATCGCCACCATTCAGCTCACCGACAGCCACGATGGTGCCCTCATGGCTGACGAAATCATAAACCCTTGGAAACATCCAATCACCACCGGGGAACCAGCTCTTGCCCTCAGCGGAACGCAGCAGCCCGCCACTATCCCCGCTGACGTAAAATCCACCCCCCGCACAGAGGATCGATTCATTCTCACTGGAAGAGCCACTCGGCTGGAGTTGCCGGGCTGACCAGCTCAGGCCGTCGGCGGACTCGAGGATCAACGAACCCTGCCCGACGATTCGAAATCCGTCGTCGCTTCCGGCGATGTCGAAAAGCTCAAGACAGACCGGAAGCGGAACACTCGCCCATGCGATTCCGTCCACCGATTCCACCAAGGTGCCACCTTTTCCAACAGCCCGGAATTTGCCGTCGAGGAAGTGGACGCGATTGAGAGAGTGAATGGTGCCTCCGCTTCTCGTCTCCCACGTCGCCCCGTCGGGCGATGTCATGATCGCACCACCATTTCCGACGGCCACGAAAACTCCAGCTCCGTAGGCAATACCCGAAAAGTGGTCGAGCTCGCCGCTGACGGAACCCGACCAGTTCATCCCGTCGGTCGAGGTCGCAACCGCCCCGCTATCGCCAACAGCAACGAAGATCCCACCTCCAAAAGCAACCGCTCGGAAGTCGCCGCCCAGTCCGGTGAAAACATCATTCCAGAATGAACCGTCCTCGCTGTAGGAGAAGAGTCCATCGTTTCCAACGGCGACGTGGATACTGCCATTTCCCGTCAGATCATTCATCGGGGTATATCCAAGCTGGCTGTAGTTGGTCCCGTCGCTCGAGCTGTGGATGCCTGTCATCCCCGCCGCCAAGGTCATGTCTCCACTGTCGAAAAGCGCCAGCGGCTCAAAGTCAAAAAGAGAGAGATTCGCCGGAAGCGGCCCATCAAGCTCCGCGGCTTGTCCAGGTCCGGCGACACGGAAACCCGTGGCGGACGCAGCGACGGCCTTCAGCGGTGTCGCGCCGTATGGTCCCTGATGAAGGGCTTCCCACTCGGAGGCATCGGAGCTGCGGAAAATCCCGGCCTCTGCCGCGCGATTGAAATTCTCCGGACCGGAAAGAGCATAGAGCAGGCCGTCAGCGATCTTGAGTTGATGAATTTTCGGCACGCTGCCCACTGGGGTCCAGGTGGTGCCGTCGATGGAAGTCCTGACGTTACTATCCGGGATGAAACCTTGAATATCGAAGGAGACAAGCTTGCCGTCGAATACCCGGATCTGCTGATGGTAGCTGAGAAAGTCGACGGGGCCACCGGTCCATGTCGTGCCATCTGAGGATTGATAGACGATGCTCGAAACGCTCGGTGTCATGGTGAAGTATTTCCCGAGTCCATGGGTCACGGAATAGGGTGGCGTCGCGAGGTCCTCGACGAGCGGAGTCCAGATCGTTCCATTCGAGGAAGTGGTGACAAAGCCCGCGTTGCCGGTGTTTCCGCCGCAGGCGATGAATTCGTTGTTCTCGAAAACTAGCTCATGATACTGGCCGCTGATGCCACCATCGCGCGAGGTCCAGTTGCTGCCGTCCGGTGAGCTGTAGAGGGCGGCACCCATGCCTGTGGCATCGACACCCGCGATCACGAATTTCCCGGCACCAAAAGCGACGGATCGGAATTCATGGGAGCCCGTGCCGACGGAATGCGGCGCCCAGTTCTGTCCGTCGGATGAACTGAAGACCTGGCCTGCGTTTCCGGCGGCGACGAAAATTCCATTTCCAAAGGCGATGTCGAGAAGCTGTCGGGTAAGACTGGGCGTTCCCTCGATGCTCACCTCCCACTTCACCCCGTCGTCCGAGGAGCGAAGGAAGGTCGGGCCGTCAGCGACGGCAACAAGTAGACCGTTTCCTTTGGCGATTGAGCGGACCCCATGGGAGGTGGGGATCGGACTTCTCCATGACCATTCGTCGAGGGGATCCGCCGAAACGCTTGAGGGAAGGAAATTGAAGAGATAGACGATTGCCGCGGCCCAAAAAAGCCGGTGCCGGGGGACACAGTGCGTTTTCATCGCTACCTTTATGGATAGCTCCGGAAAATCAGTCAACACATCTCATCAGCCAGCTGTATAAAATCATGAAGCCCTGGCGAGAATTAGTGGTCAGTCAAGGTTTTCAGCTTTTTCATAGTGTAACAGTTTAGCTGTTTTTTTGATCAGGATGAATTGCTGAAAAGGACGTCCTGAGCTTTCGCGGCGGTGCCGGTCAGGAGGCTGCGGAAGAGATCGAGGACGGAGCTCTGCTGGAGTTTTGCGGTCTGGGTCAGGCTAGTGAAAATGCCGATGTTCCGGGAGCCTTCCTCACTTCGGGTTCCCATGCAGACTTTGCGGAATATCACCAACGGGCGCAGCGCCCGTTCGGCATGGTTGTTGGTGGCGGGCCCGTCAAATCGGATGAATGCAAATACTTCTAGGTGTTCGCGCGCACCGGGAATGAGACGCTTTCTCAGGGTCTCGGCTTTGTGATATCCCAGAGGTTTTTCGCAGACTCGCTGAAGGATGCCGAGTAATCGCTCGGTGAGCTTTTCCCTGGCTTTGAGTCCGGCTGGTATGTCGATGGCGCAGGCCAGTTTCAGTAGTCTCGCGAGTTGGATGCAGAACCGCACGGAGACGACGTCGGGCTTCTTCATCGCGGCAAGTATCTGTCCAATCTCGCGGGCCGTTCTCAACAGGTGAGCGAGACAGCTCTGGCGGGCTTGGACTTCGATCAAGTTGTA
>NZ_JBATWY010000136.1:0-10780 GCF_049672945.1 Haloferula sp.
TCCTCTAATTGCCTGAGCAAGGGCAACCCTTGGCGATTGTCAGGATCCAAGGCCAATGCCAGCCCGAGGATCTGGGCGGCACGTCGTGTCTCCTCCGCTTTGCTGGTGTCCATGGTGCCAGTCAGCAGGACCAGTTGCTTCGACAACGAAGTCATCGTATCCGCATCCACCGGCAACTTGTCGCGACGAAAAGGTACCGGTCCGTCGTTCGGTGGCACGAAGGCGGCCTGAGCCAGCGAAGCGATGGCAAAGGTCAGGACCAGGAAGCATTTCATTAAGCCCATCTTAGTTCTTCTCTACGCGTACCAACAAGCCGTCATTGCATCGCAGGCCGCACTTCGAGCAAACTTCGCCCATGCCGGATGCCGAACAAGCCCCCCGCCCCACCTTCACCACCCGCGAGGAAGTCATGTTCTTCGACACCGATTGCGGTGGCGTGGTTCACAACATTGCCTACCTGCGGATGATCGAAACCTGCCGCACCAAGCTCGCCGCCTCGATGGGCATGGACTTGAAAACCATGGCTGAGACGAAGCTGTTCCCGGTCGTCACCCGCACCGAGATCAACTACCGCCGCCCCGCCAAACTCGGCGATACGATCGTCATCCACGGCCAACTCGCCGAGCTCCAGCGGGCGAGGTTCTGGTGCGAGTTCGAGCTGAAACGGGAGAGCGATGACGAGTTGTTGGTCACCTCAAGGCAATCACTATCACTTGTGCAAATGCCTGATGGTAAGCCGGTTAGATTGCCGAAAGAGTGGGAATGGTAAGCCTGAGACAAAAGCTGTCCCTCCCCACCGGTCCATCGATGTCCCCTACCCGTCCCATCCGGCCATCCACGTCCCCTCCCCGTCCCATCGGGCCCATCCACGTCCCCTCCCCGTCTCATCGGGCCCATCCACGTCCCCTCCCCGTCCCATCGGGCCCATCCACGCCCCCTCCCCGTCCCATCGGGACGATCCATGCTAGCCGTGGGTTTTCAACCCACGGTCCCGATCATCGCGAAGACCCTTGTCGCGTCGTGACACTTCAAACCCAGTTCGGACCGCAATCCAATTGAAGCGTCACTGACGTGACGCCGCTCATCTCCCCCTCCGGCATCCGTGGGTTGAAAACCCACGGCTATCATCAGAAGCCGCTACGCGGCTGGGATCTTCCGATGATGAAATCCGCTGCAGGCGATACCATGGGCGGATCATTCTTGCACCTCCTCCATTCCTCGGCGACGCCACTTGCCATAGGTGATTCCGATCAAGACAAAGGCGCCGGCAATCATCCAGTAGGGAATGAAGACGAAGGTCCATCCGTCGCTCGACTGGAAGCTGGTCTTAGGCAGCCAGCGGGCATCTGCCATCTCTTGCTCTACCACCGATGGAGAGCCATTGGAGGCAGCCATCGTGATACTCCTCGGATACGGAAATGAATCGAGGAGGGCGTCCCAGTCTTCAATTCTGCTCGATCCCAGATGGAAGGTTCCTGATGGCAGAGCATTCAGACCTAGGTCCCGGAGCTTCGAGCGTTTCGTCACCGCCAGGTAGGCCCAGCCACCATGGCGATGTCCCAGCTCGAGTCTTTGGGTGCCTCGGACAAACACGGTGCTGACCGGATGGTACTCTGAGGCCCACCACGCGATACCAATCGCAGCGAAAAGAATGCTGGCGATCCATGCCCTCTTCCTTCCGTGTATTCCGTGTGGTCCGTGGTTCATTTCTTCCACTTGGAACTTCTCACTCGGCACTTGGAACTTTCGCGGAACGCGCGCCCTTCTCCATCCAAACCGCCAGCACCGCGATATCCGCCGGCGTGATCCCAGGGATCCGACCCGCCTGACCCAAGGTCGCGGGCTTCAACTCGGAAAAGCGCTGCTTCGCCTCAGCTTTGAGACCGCCGATCGATGAGTAGTCGAGGCTGCTCGGAATGCGCTTCCCCTCCTGCCGCGACATCTTCTCCACCTGAAGAAGCTGCCGCTCTAGGTGGCCCTCGTACTTCAATTCCGTCTCGATCAGCGGCCAAAGTTCCACATGGAACTCCGATAGAATGGAGGCTGGAAGGGTTTTCGCGGTATTTTCCACGCGGCGAAACCAGTGGTCGAGCTTCACTCCGTCGAGGTTCGTCTTGCGGCTCCAGGCCTTGGCACGGTCGAGCTCGGACTGCTTGTGCTTGACCCGCTCGACCCGCTCGCCGGAGACCAGACCAATCTCGGCAGCCAGAGGCGTAAGACGCAGGTCGCAGTTGTCCTGGCGGAGCAGCAAACGGTATTCGGCGCGGCTGGTGAACATTCGGTAGGGCTCGGTGCATCCCTTGGTGACAAGGTCGTCGACCATCACCCCGAGGTAGGCCTGGTCGC
The DNA here is from genome assembly GCF_049672945.1 of Haloferula sp. NCBI lineage: Bacteria > Pseudomonadati > Verrucomicrobiota > Verrucomicrobiia > Verrucomicrobiales > Verrucomicrobiaceae > Haloferula > Haloferula sp. The sequence continues at coordinate 2,347 of NZ_JBATWY010000136.1, forward strand.
GCCGCAGGATGAAGGGCTCCTTGCCTTGGACCTTGAGTGCGGCATTGGTCCCGGCGATGAGACCCTGGCCGGCGGCTTCCTCGTATCCGGAGGTACCATTGATCTGGCCGGCGAAGTAGAGGCCCTCGACCCGCTTGGTCTCCAAAGTCGGGTAGAGCTGGGTGGGTGGACAGTAATCGTATTCCACCGCGTAGCCCGGTCGCAGGATCTCGCATTTTTCCAATCCGGGAATCGTGCGGAGAAAGTTCAGCTGTACTTCGTAGGGCAGCGAGGTCGAGACGCCATTGACGTAGTACTCGTGGGTCTGCCGACCCTCGGGCTCGAGGAAAATCTGATGGCGCTCCTTTTCGGCGAAGCGGACCACCTTGTCCTCGATCGAGGGACAGTAGCGCGGGCCGACGCCCTCGATGACCCCGCAGTACATCGGCGACTGATCGAGGTTGGCGCGGATAATGTCGTGGGTGGCGGGGCTGGTGTAGCCGATCCAGCAGGGCGATTGTTCCACGTGGAACCCAGAGTCTCCCCAAGGATTGAGGGTGTGCACCTCCCCCTCCTCCGACTTCAGCGAGTCGGCCATGTACGAGAAAAGTGGGGCGGGCTCGTCGCCATCCTGACGCTCGCATTTCGAGAAATCCAGCGAACGTCCATGCAATCGGCAAGGGGTCCCCGTCTTGAAACGTTCCACGTGGAACCCCAGGGTTTTCAAGGAATCCGATACCGTGGAGATCGCATCGCCCATCCGGCCACCCTTCTCGTTCTTCAGACCGACGTGCATCAGCCCCCGCATGAAAGTCCCCGCGGAAAGGATCACCGAGGCGGCCTCGATCTCCATCCCGAGCGAGGTCCGGATGCCAGTGATGCGATCGTTCTCGACCATCAGCTCGGCGACATTTCCCTGATGGAGCTCCACGCCCGGGGTCGACTCCAGCACCCACTTCATTCGGAACTGGTAGGCCTTCTTGTCGCACTGGGTGCGCGGGGCGCGGACCGAGGGACCTTTCGAAGCGTTGAGCATCCGAAACTGGATCCCCGTCGCATCCGTATTGAGACCCATGACTCCTCCAAGCGCATCGATCTCCCGGACCATGTGACCCTTTGCCAATCCGCCAATCGCCGGGTTGCAGGACATCTGGCCAATGGTGTCGAGATTCTGAGTCAGCACCGCCACCTCACAGCCCAGCCGGGCCGCGGCAAGGGCAGCCTCCACACCGGCATGGCCGGCTCCGATGACGAGCACGTCGTAGCGCTTAGGGTAGCGAAACATGATAAAGGGGCAGGAAACTAGCAGGGCCCGGAACTTAGACAAGGCTTGGTGCGAGGGGTGGAAGTTCCACGTGGAACAGCCTGATTCCCTGGTGCGTCGGGGGCGGCATGCTGATTCGGGCCTTGGGGTACAGGATTCGGGGGGCAGTGGTCAGAAAGGCAAAAAGCAGTAAGCCACGACTCTTCTTGCCTTTCTGACCCCTGAATCCTGGCCCCTGTACCCCAAAGCCGCTCGCACCTAACGGCCCCCAACCGCACTACCCTTCCGAAGACGACCGATCCAAAATCCCCGTGCTCGCCCGCGGCAACAACTCCGACAACTGAAACTCCTCCCGGCTCTCTTTCGACACCAGCAGCACCCGCGGATCCCCGAACTCCGCCAGCACCTGACGGCACGCGCCGCAGGGCGAGATCGGCTCTTTCGTATCCGCCACCACCACCACGGCAATGATCTCCGTCGCCCCTGCCACCACCGCCGAGCCGATCGCCACCCGCTCCGCACACATCGTCAGGCCGTAGGAAAGGTTCTCAACGTTGCAGCCGGAAAAGATCCGTCCGTCGCTCGAAACCAGCACCGCGCCGACATGGAAGTTCGAGTACGGGGCGTAAGCTCGATCGCGCACCGCCCATGCCTGCGGAATCCAAGTTTCCCAATCCATGCCCTGAGCTTGACGATCCTTGGTGGAGCTTGGCAAGCGCGCGAATTTTCGACTCGCACCGCGCGCTCCAATGAGGCAGCAAAGGGCATGCGTTCTTCCTGGTTCACGGGCCTCATCCTGCTCGTCCTTCTCGTCGCCTTCCGTTGCCTCGGAGCGATGTTCTCAAGCGAGCTCCCAAGCTTCTCTCCCTTGCCCGCCTTCTTTCTCTGCTGCATCGTTTTTTTCCGCGGCAAACAAGCCTGGCTGCTACCACTCGGTGCCTGGTTGCTGAGCAACCCGATCGCGACCCTGATCCAAGGCTACAACCCCATCGAGCAATGGGCACCGGTGCTGACCGCCTTCCTGACCCTGCTCGCCCTTGGTTTCCTGGCCCTGCCACTGCGCAAGCACGCCACCGCGCCAACGCTCCTCGGTGCCGGCCTGATCGCTGCCGTGCTCTTCCACCTGGTCACCGGTGTCGCCGCGTGGATCGCGTATCCCCTTTATGCTAAGGACCTTAGCGGTCTTTACCAATCTCTCTGGAGTGGCCCGTTTGGTGCTGAGATTCCCTCCTGGGCCTTCCTGAGAAACCTGGCAGCCGCCAATCTGCTCTTCACCGGTCTGTTCCTCGCGGCCCGTCACACTTGGCTTCCCGCTACTCGTCGCGAAACCACTCCGCTGGTTTCGACCCGATAAGTTCTTGCCCCAACTCCGCAATCGCCCCTATCTCCGCCGCGTCCATGTCCGCCGACACCCACTCACTCGACTTCTCCGGATCCCCGATCAATCAGAGCCTGAGCGCTGAAGACAAGATCGAGCTCTATCGCAAAATGGTTCGCATCCGGCGTTTTGAAAACGCTGCGTCGAAGGGCTTCAGTCAGGGAAAAATGGGAGGCTTCCTCCACCTCTACATCGGACAGGAATCGGTCGCCGTCGGCACGCTCTCACTATGTGGCGACAATGACCACAACATCACCGCCTACCGCTGCCACGCCCACGCGCTCGCTTCCGGCATGAGCATGAACGAGTGCATGGCCGAACTTTTCGGCAAGGTCACCGGCTGCTCAAAGGGTAAAGGCGGATCAATGCACTTCTTCGCCCCCGACAAGAATTACTGGGGAGGCCACGGCATCGTCGCGGGCCAGACCCCCCTTGGCCTGGGCCTGGGCTACGGCCTCAAATACAAAGGACTGGAGGGCTGTGCGCTTTCCTTCATGGGCGAAGGGGCCGTCAACCAGGGTGCCTACCACGAGTCGCTCAACATCGCCGCGCTCTTCGAAATCCCGGTCGTCTTCATTATCGAAAACAACGGCTACTCGATGGGCACCTCCCAGAAGCGCTCGTCTTCCTACCGCGGCTGCCTCGCCCAACGGGCCGAAGGCTACGACATGGACTGGGACGTGGTCGACGGATCCGATCTCTACCAGATCCGCGCCAAGGCCCACATCGCCATGGAGCGCGCCCGCAAACAGCACAAGCCCAGCATTCTCGAGATCACCACCTACCGCTACTACGGACACAGCGTCGCCGACGCCAACGCCAAGAAATACCGGACCCCGGAGGAAATCCAGAAATACAAGGACAACCACGACCCGATCAACCTCTGGCGCCAGCGCCTCATCACTGAGGGGATCTTGACTGAAGAGTCCGCCAAGGAGATCGACAACGCCGCCAAGGAAGAAGCCGCTGCCTCCGTCACCTTCGCCGAGGAATCCGCGCCACCCACCGTCGACGACATCATGAAAGACGTCTACTGGGAGTCCGACAACAACACCGAAGCCTCCAAGGTCGGCCGCCACTTCTTCAACGAGTGATTCTACGAGAAATCTAGTAGTTCCAATTTCCAGCAAACATCTTCATGTCACGCGAACTCCAATACCGCCACGCCATCCGCGAAGCCCTCGACGAGGAACTTGCACGCGATGAGAACGTCGTCGTCATGGGCGAGGAGGTCGCCCAGTACAACGGCGCCTACAAGGTCACCGAAGGCCTGTGGAAAAAGTGGGGCTGCAAGCGCATCGTCGACACCCCGATCTCCGAAGCCGGCTTCATCGGCATGGGCATCGGTGCCTCGATGCTTGGGGTTCGCCCGGTGATGGAGCTGATGTTCTGGTCCTTCCATTCGGTCGCCTTCGACCAGCTCGTCAACAATGCCGCCTGCGTGCGCTACATGTCCGGCGGCCTGATCAACGTGCCGATCGTGATGCGTGGCCCGGCCAACGGCGGCACCAACGTCGGCGCCACCCACTCGCACATTCCCGAAGGCCTCTTCGCCGCCTTCCCCGGCCTCAAGGTCTGCGCCCCCGCCACACCCTCCGACGCCAAAGGCCTGATGAAAGCAGCGATCCGCGACAACGACCCGGTCTATGTCATGGAAAACACCCTCCTCTACGGCATGACCGGCCCGGTGCCTGATCCCGCAGACGGCGACCACATCGTCCCGCTCGGCAAGGCCGACATCAAGCGTGAGGGCTCCGATATTTCGCTGATCGCCCACGGTCGTTCGGTGATTCACGCCCTCGCCGCCGCCGAGACGCTCCAGAGCGAGCACAACATTTCCGCCGAGGTCCTCGACCTCCGCTCGATCCGCCCCCTCGATGTCGAAGCCATTCTCGAAACTGTCCGCAAGACCAACCGCGTCGTTCTCGTCGACGAATCGAAAGGATTTGGCGGCGTCTCGGCGATGGTCTCCCACATCATCCAGGAGGAAGCCTTCGACTGGCTCGATGCCCCGATCAAGCGCGTGATGACCATCGACGCGCCGGCGATCTACTCGCCCCACATCGAGAACGAACAACTGCCGAATCCGAAGCGGATCGTCGAGCAGGTGCTGACGATTGCCTGACCTAAACTCGCCATGAAACGCCGGCCGCCATCTTTCATCCGATGGTTCTTCGCCGCCGTCTGGCTAGTCAACGGCATCGGCTGTAAAGTCCTCGATCTGGTCCCAAGGCACCGCGAAATCGTCGCTAGAATCCTCGGCGAGGACCACTCGCTTCTACTCACCCGACTGATCGGCCTTTCCGAAGTCGGCATGGCGCTGTGGATTCTATCTGGCATCCGGGCGCGCTGGAGCGCCGTCGCCCAAATCGCTGGAGTCGCCACGATGAACCTCATCGAATTCTTCCTCGCCCCCGATCTCCTGCTTTTTGGACAGTGGAACGCGCTCGTCGCTGCGGCCTACATCGGTCTCGTCTACTGGGAGGAGTTCGTGCGCGACCGGCCGTCATGAGATCCAATCCCTTCGCGGTCGAAGCTTGGTTCGATCATTCGGTCACCCTCACTTTCGCCGTGCCCCTCGAAGAGCTCAGGCAGCGACTGCCCTCCTGCCTCACCCCCGACGCCTTTGATGAAAAATACGGATTTGTCGCCGTCGCCATCGTCAAAACCCGCGACCTCAGGCCCCGCGGCCTGCCGAAATGCTTCGGTCGCGACTTCATCCTCATCGGCTACCGCTACTTTGTCCGCTACCGCGACCAGAATGGCCGAAGTCTCCGCGGCCTGCTGATCCTGAGGTCGGAGACCGACAAATCCCAGATGGTCCGCCTCGGCAATTTCTTCACCTCCTACCACTACATCCGGACAGGGATCCAGCTGCATGCCGAAAGCGACCGGCTCATCGCCGACGACCCGCAAACCGGGCTCCACATCGAGACCGATCTCAATCCAAGCGCTGACGTGCCGCTACCCGCCGACTCACCATTCAGTGACTGGCGGGAAGCACGTCGCTTCTGCGGTCCGCTGCCCTTTACCTTTTCCCCGGACGAGCATCGCAGGGAGGTCCGAATCATCGAAGGCGTCCGCTCAAACTGGAAACCCAACCCTGTCCGCATCCTCGACTGGAACATTCCCTTCCTCGACACCCTCGGCTTCAGCGAAATCAAAACGGCCAACGCCTTCATTGTACGAGATATCCCGTACTTCTGGAAAAGGGGCCGGAGTGAATCATGGACGCCATGAAACGAAAACCGCTGCAGGGGGTCCGGACTGTTGTTCGCTTCAATTGGCATTTCTTTGTGATCGCCCTCGTGGTGATCGGCCTTCTGCTTCTCGTCGCTCCAGCCTTCCCCCCGTTCTACCTTGCTGCCGCCGGCGCCACCCTCGCCTTGATCCTTTCACTGGTGGCCACCGCGATTGCCTACGACTTCAGCGGGCTTTATCGCCTCGACTGGCTCGATGGACTGATGAAAGACGCGCACGAAGTCGCCAATATCCACGCCGGATTCGATGAAACCAGTGATCTGATCAGAACCCGATTCCCCTCGGTAACTCTCTCTATTGTCGACTTTTACGATCCGGAAAAGCACACGGAAATCTCCATTCGGAGGGCCCGCCAGGCCCACCCGCCAGCTCCCGGGACCATCGCCTTTGCCAGCCAACGCATCCCGTTTCCCGCAAGATCCTGCGACCTCGTCCTTCTCACGCTCGCAGCTCACGAAATCCGCGATCCCGACGAACGAGTTGGGTTCTTCCGGGAAATCCGACGGATCCTGAAGCTCGACGGCCATGTCGTCGTTACCGAGCACCTGCGGGATCTTCCCAACCTGATTGCCTACAACCTCGGTGCCTGGCATTTCCATACACGCCGCGAATGGTTGTCGACCTTTCGGGAAAGCGGCTTTCAGATTGCAGAAGAGAAAAGGCTCAATCCTTTCATCACTTCATTCGTTCTAACAAGCTATGGAACTTCAACTTGAGATCGCCGGCATCCTGCTGATCGGTCTGGCTCTCCTTCATGCTGGCTTCCCTCGCTACTTCAACTGGCGGGAAGCCCTGCGTGGACTGGACGATCTCCACCGCGAGGTGTTCAAGGTCCACACCTTCTTCGTCGCCCTCATGGTGCTGCTGATGGGCATCCTGTGCCTCACCAGTGCCAGCGAACTCTCCTCCACCCCACTTGGTCGAAAGATCGCGTGGGGTCTCTTCTCCTTCTGGTTCGCACGCTTGATCATCCAGTTCTGCGGCTATTCTTCCAAACTGTGGCGCGGGAAACCCTTCGAAACCTCGATGCACCTCCTTTTTTCGCTCCTGTGGGCGTATCTGAGCGCGGTTTTCCTGCTGACGGCCATTGCCTGATTCGATCAAGGGACTCCACGCCCGAGAACAAAGACCGCTTTCCCTGCCTGTCAGCCTGACAGCCTTTTTCGTTGCCACTCCGGTGGTGCTCCTTAACATCGCTCCACAATGAACGTCATCAGAATCATTTCTCTGGTCGCCGTCTGCATGGCGGTTAGTTCCTGCTGCTGCCTCTTCAACTGATCCATCTCATGAAAAACCTGCTTGTTCTTCTGTCGCTCGCCGTTGTTTCCCTCGGTCTTTCTTCCTGCAAGATGTTCCCACGCCCAGCCTTGAGCGCGGGCTACTACGAAACCACTTCCCAAAAGAAGCTTTGTGGTCATGACATCGTCCGCGAGGAAGTGCTCATCGACGCCAAGAGCGGTCTGACCGAAGTCCGCGAAACCAAGGTGCCCCGCTACAAGACCGTCACCAAGAAGGAGCGCGTCCCTTGTCCGAAGTGCACCCGCTACTACTGGCTCAGCGAAGGCTGCTGCGGTTCAAGCACCGAAGAAGCCCGCAAGATGGCAACCGCGCAACCTTCATCGGGCAGCCCGTTCATCGGTCTGATCCCAACCATGAAGGAGATCGCCCCTTGATCCTCGCACCAATTTAAATCAGGCGGAGTTCCCAAGACCGGGGACTCCGCCTTTTTCGTCCCTGATTGCCGCCATCCCTACAGAAGGCAGCAAAAACGCTGGAAAACCCCCCCACATCACCCAAGCTCCCACCGAACACTCTCCTTACCTGATCCATGGCCACCAATATCGATATGCCAAAGCTCTCGGACACCATGACCGAGGGCACCCTGCTCACCTGGCACAAAAAAGTCGGCGACCAAGTCGAAGTCGGTGACATCATTGCCGAAGTCGAAACCGACAAAGCCAACATGGAAGTCGAAGCCTTCGATGAAGGCACGATCACCAAAATCCTCGTTCAGGAGGGGGAAAAGGCCCCGATCGGTGGAATCCTTGCCATCCTCGATGGCGATGACGAAGGCGGCGACACTGATACTCCCGCTGCCGCCAAGACATCCGAACCGGAGCCAGCCGACGAGCAACAGAAGTCCAAGGCCGAGAAGAGCGCACCCTCCTCGACGTCCGCTCCAGCCACTACCACCAGCGCCGACGGCACCCGGATCAAATCTTCACCGCTCGCGCGGAAAGTCGCCGAAGAAAAAGGCGTCGATATCTCAACCCTCACAGGCACTGGCCCCGGCGGACGCATTGTTCGCGCCGACGTCGATGCCGCCGGAACGGGCAGCTCGCAGCCATCCCAGGCAGCCAGCGCCGCCGCTGGCCTCGTCGCAGCCATCAAGGCACGCAGCTCCGGTTCATCAACTCCAGCCACCCCAGCCACCCCAGCCACCCCAACCACTCCAGCCGCCGCTCCCAAGGCCATCGAAGCCACCGCCAAGGAAGGAGACGAGACCGTCCCACTGAGCACGATGCGCAAAATCATCGCCGAGCGCCTGCTAC
>NZ_JBATWY010000137.1:0-24326 GCF_049672945.1 Haloferula sp.
CGTAGAGGTCCTTCTGGCCGGTGTTGAGCTCGATGGGGTGGACGAGGATGGTTTTGGGAGGGAGCTCTTTGGCGACTTCGGTTTTGTTGCGGCGGAGGATGAGCGGGGCGACGCGGGCTTTGAGGGCAGCTTGTTTGTCGAGGTCGCCTTCGTTTTCGATGGGTTTGCGGAACTGTCGGTTGAACTGCTCCTGGCCGCCGAGGAATCCGGGCATGAGGAAGCGCATGAGGCTCCAAAGTTCGCCGAGGTGGTTTTCGACGGGGGTGCCGGAAAGGCAGAGTCGGTGGCGGGCGTCGAGTTCGCAGGCGGCCTTGGCGACTTTGGCGTTGGGGTTCTTGATGTACTGCGCCTCGTCGAGGATGCCGAGGTGGTAGGTGTAGGCCTTGAGTTTGTCGATATCGCGCTGGAGGAGGGCGAAGGATGTTAAAATGACGTCGGCGTGGGGGATGGAGCGGAAGTATTTTTTCCGCTGCGGGCCATCGAGGATCAGGACGGAAAGTGCGGGAGCGAATCGTTTGATTTCGGCATACCAGTTGGGGACGACGGAGGTGGGCGCGATGACGAGAGTCGGTTTGCCTTGGGAGCGACCGCTTTCCTTTTCGGCAAGGATGTGGGTGATGGTTTGGAGGGTTTTGCCGAGGCCCATGTCGTCGGCGAGGATGCCGTTGAGGTCGTGGTTTGTTAGAAACTGGAGCCATTCGAAGCCGGCTTTCTGGTAGTCGCGGAGCTCGGCTTGGATGCCGGGCGGGGTTACTGGTTTCCGGTTATCGGTTTTCAGGTTCCCGCTGAAAGACTCGATGAGTTTGGTGAGTTTTTCCGGGGGGTGAAAGCGTTCGGGGTCGGTGTGGGAGAGGGTGGCGGCGTCGAGGGGGTGGAGTTTGAGTTTGGAGCCCTTGAAGCGACGCGGGTCGATGAGGGCGGAGAACTGCTTGAGGATCTTGCGGATGCGCTCGGCGGGGAGATTGAGGGCGCGGCCGTCGTCGAGGTGGTGAAGGAAGTTGCCTTGGGCGGGGAATTCGAGGGTGATGTCGCTGGCGCCTTGATCGAGGAGTTGGGCGAGGATCGGGAGGAGGTCGAGTTTTTCATCGCCGACATCGAAGCCGACGGAGAGGTGGAACCAGCCGCTGCCGTCGTCTTCGAGGACGTATTTGAATGCGTCGGGGTCGAGATCGATGACTTCGTGGCCGATGTTGTCATCGAAAGTGACGGTCCAACCCGAGTCTTCGAGGATGGTGGTGCCGGTGGCGCGGAGCCAGGGCCAGTACTGGGCGAGTTCGCCGTGGGCGGGGTTGGGGAACCAGAGGGTGGAGGCGGATGGTGGATGGTGGATGGAAGATGATGGATTCTTTCCTTCCAGGGCGAGGAGGAAACGGTACTGGGCGTGGGAGCCGAGGGAAGCGAGGCCTGCTTGTTGAAGTTGGAGGATGGCATTGGTTTCCGCGGCGGTGTCGCGGAGCAGGATGGAGCCATCGGGAAGCGGGTGTTCGCGGAGTCCGGGTTTGCCACCGAGCGGAGTACGATGTTTGCCGTAGATGGCGTAGGGACGGGCGACGACCCATTCGCCGAGGTCGGGGATCTTGAGGGCCTGGAGAAGGAGGCGGACGACTTTGGATTCGGTGGGCTCGCGGGTGATTTGGAGTTCGAAGGTGGGGGTGAGGTTCTCAAGGCGGTCTGGACCGCTGGGGTTCATGACCGGGACGGTCATGCCACTGGGGGAGGCGTTTGCTGACGAAAGGGGCGGGACGCCCCCGCTCCCCTGTATCAAGTCGCGGAGTTTGGTGGGTTTGGTGGCGACGATGAGGAGGGCGGCGGCGTGGGGGCAGTAGCTGCGGATTTCGCAGGTGCATTGGCTTTCGAAGGTCCAGTTGGAGCCTTCCTGCCAGAAGATGACTTCGCAGGTTTCGCCGGCGACGTCGGCTTTGAGGGTGAACTGCTCACCTTCTTCCCATGCGCTGCGGAGGGCGCGGACTTTGCCTTTCAGTTTGGTGCCGATCATGACGACTTCGTCTTCGAAGCGATCCAGCAGGGATTCGCTTTCGAGGTGGGGTCGGATGTCGGGGTGGTCGGCCACAGGCGTGACATTGAAGAACGGACCGGGCGAGGCGTCGAGCGTTGGGATTTCGTCAAATCGGACGAGCTTGTCATTCCGCAGCTTGACCTCGTGGGTGCACCGCTCTCTTCTGCCAGTCCGCCTGCATGAACCGCCTCTCTCCATTTCAATCACTGCTGCGCGAGGGGAAGCAGACGGGGCGGCTGGCCTTGCCGCTGGTGGTTGGCCAGCTGAGTCACATGCTGATGGGGGTGGTCGATACGGTGATGATCGGCCGTGTGGGGGTGACCGAGCTGGCGGCTTCGGCATTTGCCAACACCCTGATCTACATTCCGATGATGATCGGGATTGGGATGACGATGGCGGTGTCGATTCGTGTGTCCCAGGCGCGGGGTGCGCAGAATCCCCAAGCGGCGCGGGCGGCACTGCGTCATGGTCTGCAGATTGCTTTGGCGTTGGGACTGATCACGGTGGTGGCGGCCTTTGTTTCCGTTCCCTATCTCCGAATTTTTCGTCAGCCGCAGGAAGTGCTGGCCGAGATGCCGAACTATTTTCTGTGGCTTTCGTTGTCGATGATTCCGGCGATGATGTCGATGGCGGTGAAGAATCATGCCGATGCGATGAATCGGCCGTGGCCTGTGTTCTGGATCACTCTCGGGAGCGTGTTGCTGAATGCGGGTTTCAACTGGATCTTTATCTTCGGCAATCTGGGTGCGCCGGCGATGGGCTTGGACGGGGCGGGCGTGGCGACTCTGCTGGCGCGGAGCTTTGGCTTTGTTGGCCTGATCGTGTGGTGTGTGAAAGGGCAGGAGCTGCGGGAGTGGGTGCCGCTGCGCTGGTTCCGGGCCCCGAATTGGGCGGAGGTGAAGGACCTCGTGCAGGTCGGTTTTCCGGCCAGTGTGCATCTCTTGGCGGAAGTCGGAGGCTTCGTGGCAGCGGCCCTGATCATTGGGACCTTGGGGGAGACGGCGCTGGCTTCCCACCAGGTGGCCATCACCTGTGCGGGCACGGCCTTCATGGTGCCGCTCGGCATTTCGATGGCTCTAACAGTGCGGATGGGGGAAGCCTTCGGTGCGAAGAATTTTGAGGAACTCAGGCCGATCTACATCAGCGGAGTTTCGCTGGCGATGATCTTCACCTGCTTCAGTGCTTCGGCGTTCCTGTTCTTCAACCAAGAGATCGCCGCTTGGTTTGTCAGTGACCCGGAGACGCGTAAGGTGGCCGCTGGCTTGCTGCTGATCGGCGCCGCTTTTCAGTTGAGCGACATGCTCCAAATTGTCTCGGTCGGTTCGCTGCGTGGGCTGAACGACGTCAAGATACCTGCTTTCATTGCCGTGTGCGCTTTCTGGTCGACGGTCCCGCTTGGCTGGTACCTGGCCATCCCGCGGGGGATGGGAGTGAGTGGCATGTGGTGGGGGATCACGAGCGGACTGACGCTCGCGGCGATCGCCTTGAGCGTGCGAGTTTGGCGAAAGACGGCTTTCAGCCAAACATATAAAGCATCGCCTTAATGATGGCGGCGATGATGCCGATCAGGCCGGCGGCGACCGAAGCGAAGCTAACGATGCCCCCGCGTTTTTTGACGGAAAGCGAAAGCAGCACGCCGATTATGCCGAAGATGATGGCGATGACCGCGAGGATGAGGCCAAAGGTGGCACCTTGAAAGAAGCTGGCGATGGCGGCGACAATCGCGAGGATTGAAGGAATACTGAAACTTGGTTTGGTGGCTTCGCTCATGACTTGAAATGCTTTTTCCTGTTATTCGGAGTCTCGGTTGCGTTGCCTTCGTGTCAAGTGAGCGAAACAAGAACCGGATCAAGAGGACTTCAATGGCTGAGTGCGGTCTTTGTCGTCGTGGTCCTGGGCTGGTTGTTCAAGAGCCTTGATTGGAACGAGGTGGCGGAAGGGTTCAAGCGAGCCGACTACCGATTTCTTCCGCTGTTGGTGATTCTTCTGGCACTGAATTTCCTGCTGAGAAGCTGGCGCTGGAAGTGGTTGTTGCCGGAAGGGAGAGAGATTCCTTTGAAGAGTCTTTTGGAAGCGACGGTATTTGGGTTCATGGCTTCCTTCGTGCTTCCTTTCCGGGCGGGTGAGGTGGCTCGGCCTTGGGTACTCAGTCGCTGGGAGCCGGTGAGGTTCGGGGCGGGGGTGGCGAGCATTGTCGTTGAACGGATCATGGATGCCCTTGTCGTGGTGGTGATCCTCGGGTTGAGCGTCGGTCACTGGGAGGCTCCGCCCGAATGGCTCGGCGCGGGGGCGAGCTTGTTGGGGGTGGTCGGCGGTGTGGGGATTGTTGGTTTGATTTTGGCTTACTTGTTTTCGGCGGCGTTTACGAAGTTGGGACAGAAGGTGATCTCATTGGTGTTTCGCGGAAAGTTGGAGGCGAAGCTTCATGAGTTGGTGGATGAATTTTTCACCGGCTTGAAGGCGATCCGGACCTTTGGCCAGTTGGCGGTGGTGGTGATCACTTCGATCGTGATGTGGTTGGAGCTTGCTGTCTTTTATCAAGTCGGACTGCACGCCATGGGGCTGGATCTGCCGCTATGGGCGGGGGTAACGGTGATGGTGCTGATCGCGCTCGCGGTGGCGGTGCCGGGTTTGCCGGGGTTTCTGGGGACCTTTCAGTTTGGTTGCGTGGGGGCGCTGGCGCTCTATGCGGTGGGGAAGGAGGAAGCGCTTTCGTATTCGATCGTGATGCACGTGGTTCAGGCTGTCGGGATCATCGGCGCGGGACTTTGGATTTTGAAAGCGCGCGGGTTGAGCTTGAAGGGGGCGATGGAGCGTTGACATGTTGTCAACTTAGGATGGGTGACATTCTGTCGCCCGGTGGCTAGGTGGACAGGATGTCCATCAGCCGCAGCGTTCAGGATGAACGCGCTCCGTTTGCGGCGCTCCCTTTCCTCTTGCCGTGGTGTTTTCTGCCTCTTAAGGTGTTCACATGAACTTCATGGATCGGGATGGGGGGATTCGTAAATTTGGTGAGGATTTGCCTCATTGGCAGCAGGGAATGACGATGCAGTTTGTGACGTTTCGGCTGGGCGATGCGCTGCCGTTATCGCTGATGCGGGAATGGAGGGAGGAGCGTGATCGATGGATGGTGGAGCATCCGAAGCCTTGGACGGATGAGCTGCGCGAGGAATACCATCGGCGCTTCAGCGCGAAGATCGAGGGGTGGCTTGATCGTGGGATGGGATCGTGTCTCTTTGCGGAGGCTGAGGCGCGGAAGGTGTTGGAGGATTGTCTGATGCGGTTCGAGGGTGAACGAGTGAAGCATCAAGCTTGGGTGATCATGCCGAATCATGTGCATGTGCTTTTCAGTCCGTTGGTGCCGATGGAGAAATTGATTCAGGGGTGGAAGGGCCACTCGGCTCGGCTGTTGGGGCAGGGATCGATCTGGCAACGGAATTATCGGGATACGTTGATTCGGGATGCGGGGCATTTTTCGAATGTGATGAGATACATTCGGAGGAATCCGGGGAAGGCGAAGTTGAGGGAGGGGATGTTTACGCTTTGGGAGCGTGAGGGTGAGTAGATGGACAGGATGTCCATCAGCCGCAGCGTTCAGAATGAACGCGCTCCGATGCCCGATTCATCTTCCGTGAAGAGCATGCTGATCTCTGATAAGTCTAGTAGTTCAGGGTCGGGGAGAAGCATGAGGGCGGTGGACCAGACGTCGGCGGCGGTGGCGGTGGGAGCGATGAGCCAGACGTGTTTCCAGGGGAGATTCTGTTCGTCGCCGTCGGGGTGGATGATGTGACTCCCCTGGATGCCGGTTCCGGAAGCGCTGAGGGCGGCGTTCTGGAGATCGATGCGTTGCCGGTCTTTTGCGCCGATGATTTCGATGGGCCAGACCGTTTCGCCGAAGGCGAGCTGGGTGCTGGCACCGGCGGTGAGCAGGGCGGACTCGACCTGCCAGTCGATGAGGAGTTGCTTGAGGCGATCGAGGGCGAAGCCTTTGCCGATGCCGCCGAGGTCGAGGACGCGGCCGGGGGTCTGGCAGGTGACGGCGGGTCGGTCGGGGTGGATGATGAGGCTGCCTTCAATGGCGGGTGGCGGGCCTTCGTGCTTTTCCTTGCGGTGCTCGATGCTGCGGCCGAGCGTGATGTCGAAGAGGCCGCCGGTTCTGACGTAGTAGTCGAGGGCGAGGAGCAGGCAGGCGTGGGTTTCCTCAGTGATGTAGAGGGTCTCGCCGGCCTGCATGAAGTTGATGCGGGCGATGTCGCTGTCTTCGATGTAGCGGCTGAGTTTTCCTTCGAGGCGGTCAACTTCTTCGAAGGCCTGATGGGCGAGATAGGCGGCGTGGTCGCGCTCCAGATGGCAGATCCTGAGGGTGAAGGTGGTCTTCATCGCTTCGTGTTCGAAGTGATGGGATGGTGGGAGGGAGGTCACTGGATAAGGTGTTTTAACCGCGAATGGACGCGAATGGACGCGAATTTTTCTGGGACCAGGATGGATAGGCTAAAGGCAGCTTGGGTTGCTGGTGATTGAGGTAAGGGTTTGGAGGTGTTGAAAAATCCAATCCATCCAATCCATCCTGGTCCAAACTCTAACATGAGGTGATTTCAGGGATTGGGTTGATTGACGGAGGCGTCCCAGAAGTCGCTACGGATCCAGACGATCATCGGGGTGTCGGTGCGTAGGCCGCGGGGAATGGGAACGTGGGTTTCGATCAGCGTATCGGTGAGATCCGTCATGGCGAAGATGACGGGGAGACGTTCGAGGCTGGGGGGGGCTTCGGGCCAGGCACCCATTTTGGAGTATTTGCGGAGATACCAGGGAAGCGGCCAGTATTCGCTGCCAATGATGGCGATGGGCTCCATGGGGGTGTCGGGTGATGCCTCGGCGATGGATTCGAGCCAGGGTTCGAGGGTTTCGATATCTCCGGCGGTGGGGACGTAGGCGTAGGGGTTGCGGTCGTCGGAGGCGTAGCGGCCGGTGGCCTTTCTCGCCTGAAACCAGAGGGGGATGAAAGTGAGGGCGAGGGCTCCGGCGATGATGGGCTTTTTGTTAGGGATGAGGAAAACGGCGAAGCCGGCGAGGAGGCAGACGTGGGCCCATGGGAGCAGGGCGAGCCAGGGGGTTTTGTAGGCGATGAGGCTGTAGATGAGGAAGTGGAAGGCGGCGGCGAAGGCGAGGAAGCGGATGGCGATGCGGGTGTCGTGGCGCATGCTTTTTGAAAAGAAGCTGCCGATGAAGGCGGCGAGGGCGGCGATGATCAGCGGGGTTTCGAACCACCAGAGGCCACCGGCATTTTTCGGAAGGAGAAGCGGGGTGGCGTAGTAGAAGAAGGGTTTGTCGTGGCCTTCGACGGTCTTGTAGACGAAGTAGGTGCGGAATGCATCGACGGCACCGGACCAGCGGGTGAAGTGGTCGGTGTAAAAGAACATCGAGACGGCAAGAGCAATGAGGCCGACGCTGAGGAGCGGTTTCCAGATCGTGATGATGGCGGATTTGATCGTCGGGCGATCCTTGCAGATGAAGAAGGTGAGAATGCCGGCGGCAAACCAGGCAATCATGCTGATGGCGAAGGTTTCCTTGGTGGCAAACATCAGGCCGATCCAGATGCCGGCGGGCCACCAGCATTTGCGGGCGGCGAACTGGAACAGGGCGAGCACTCCGAAGAAGGCGAGGAGTATCTCGTGGATGTACATCCGGCTGAAGTAGACGAGTAGCGGAGACATTGCCAAGGCGAGGGCGGCGAGGAGCATTGGCGGGTGGCCGAAACGTCGAACACCCAGCAGTGGCAGCAGGACGAGCAGGCAGCCGGTGATGGCGGTCACGAGGCGCAGGGGAGTCTTGTTGAGCTCGCTCCACTTTTCCTCGCCGGCGATGCGTGCGGCGATGGCGCCGAGCTCGCTGAGTATGGGGCCGTGGTAGTGGAGGGGATCAAAAATGTAGGTTCCGGCCTCGAGGCGCATGGAGGTGATTTTGGCGCCGGTGGCTTCATCGGCGTGGAAGGGACGCGATGACAAATCATCGAGTCGCAATTGGGCTCCGATGCCGAAGATTCCGAGCCAGCAGATGATGAGGAAGAGGCTTTTCATCGATTGATGGCAAAAGCTTGTGCAAGTTGGTGGGAATGCAGCACGGTCCGGGAATCATGGCGGAAGGAGATAGGGAGGCAACCACGATCCTGGTGACACCGGTTTGGAAGGATTCGGTGCGGCTGCGCGCATTCGGGCGTGAGTTGTCGCATGCCATGAGTGGGCGTGCTTCGAAAGTGAGGTGGGTGATTGCCGACGACGGGTCTGGATTCGGTGAGAAGGAGGCGCTGCAGCGGCTGTGTCGCGAGTTCGAAATGAACTACGCGCGGGTGAGTGTGCATTTTGCGGAGAAGCACTACGGCAAAGGCTCGGTGGTACGGGAGGCCTGGGCCTTGGAGCCGGAAGCGGCATGGTATGCCTTTGTGGATGCCGATGGCAGCGTGGGTGCGGGTGAGATGCTTGACCTGATTGAGAAGGCCGAGGCTTCGGGAAACTCGACCATCGCGATTCGGAAGAACACGAAGTCGACCCAGGTGGATGAGGATTTTTTGCGAAAGCTGCGGCACTATGGTTTTCTTACGGCCTGCCGCTGGATTGTCGGGGTCAAATCCGAGGATACGCAGTGCGGGGCGAAGGTGATCAAGGGCGGGGAATATCGTGTGATCGCCGAGCGTCTGCAGGAAAACGGGCTGGCCTTCGATGCCGAGTTGCTTGCCGAATTGTCGGCCGCGGGTTTTACGTGGGATGAGGTCCCGGTGAACTGGGCACGCAAGGGTGGAAGCCGGGTGCATCCATGGAGCGATGCGTGGGACATGCTGGCGGCCTTGTTCCGGATCCGTTTGAGATTGGGGAGAAGAAAGGGTTGAGCGTCGTCGTCCGGATTGTTTCATCGAGAGGAATGTCGATGCTTCAAAAAAAGCCGGGCCCTTGCGGGACCGGCTTTTGGTAAGATTGAAACGGGGCTGGGCTCAGTCTGCCTTGCCGTAGACTTCCACTTCGATGTAGTGGTTCATGTCATTGGAAGTGTTGCCGGCGCTGTAGAGGCGGACGTATTGGCCTTTGGCACCTTTGGCGTCGATGATGTGACCAAAGCGGCTTTCGACGTAGGGGCGGTCGGTTCCTTTGCCCAGACCGGAGGAGTCATCGTAGTCGTTGTTGAAGACGGTGGTAACGCCGGTCGCGAATTCCGGGTCATCGGAGATTTGAACGATGACGTCATTGTAGGCGCGCTTCTGGGAGTGGAAATGCCAGACCCAGATGGCGTTGATGGTGGCGCTGGCTCCGAGGTCGATCTGGACCCACTGGGTGCCGTCGAGGATTTCGACGAAGTAGCCTTCGCCGGCTTCCTTGTCGCCGTCGGTGATCAGATCAAGCTCGCCGATGAGCGGGAGATCGTCGCTTGCGGTGACGGGCTTGCCTGCGGAAAGGAGCTCGGTTCCCTCCGGAACGAGGAACTCGGGAGCGGCGCTTGGTGCTGGAAGAAGGTTGGGGACCTTCATCGCGGTGGGAGTGCCCTCGATCAGTTCGGGTGGCAGTTCGCTGACGAGAAGGACGCCGCCGACTGTTCCGCCAGCTGCACTGCTGCCCGCATCAGCGGCGGGTGCGGCGTCGGAAGGGGCCGCGCCGTCTTCGGACTTGCAGCTTGAGATGATCAGGGCGGCTGGAATGCCGACGAGTGTGAGGATGGTGGATGCTTTCATGTGGAGATGAGGATTCTACTAGGTGTTGGCGAAGGGGTTGTCGACCCTTGACCCAATTAGACGGAGAGTTGTTCGGGCGTGAATTCGATGAGTCGTTTCTCGAGGGCGGAAGGATTGACCCAATAGATGGGGGCCTCGCTTTCGAAAGCGTGACGGGCGTCGCAGGCGAGAGTGGCTTCGCCACGGATGGCGGCGAAGAAGTTTTCGAGGTGCGGTTGGTGGGCGGGCTTGTTGAAGCCACCCGGCAGGTCGAATTCTTCGGGTGCTGCGGAGGCGTATGAGGCGACGGCATCGGCCGAAGGCTCAGGTTTTGGTGGAGCGGGCTTTTTCTTGAGGTAGCCCCGCTTGACCAGGTCGTCCCATGAAGGGGCGCCATCCTCGCGATAGATGGCGGTATTCGAAGCGATTTCCGAAACCTTGATGGTGGCTTCGGTGCCCATGAAGCTTTCCCAGAAGCCGCCACCGGCACTGGTGGTGGTGAGCACCTGATAGAAGGCGCGGACTTCACCTTGGGGAGTGTCGAAGTCAAAGATGCACATGACGTTGTCGAAATGCTCACGATCCTTGAAGTAGGCATTGCCACCGGAGGCGAAGACGGATTTCGGCTGGGTGCCAAGGAACCAGCCGAAGATATCGATCTGGTGGGCGCCGAGGTCGGAGATGGGGCCACCCGAGAGGTCGCGGTAGGTGCGCCAGTTCAGGAACTGGTGCATGTTTTCAAAGCCGTATTTGTTGAGGATTTCGTCTTCGACGATGATGCCCTTGGCGAGCTTCTCACCGCCGATGTCCTGAGAGGCGCCCAGCGAGCGGTTCCACTGGGCATTGATGTTGGTCAGCTGACCGCAGATCTTGTTGCCGTTGATCAGTTGATCGAAGATGTAGCGATAGCGTGGATTGCTTCGGCGTTGGTGTCCGATCTGGCAGAGTTTACCGGAAGCCTCTGCCGCGATGACCATGGCCCGTGCGCCATCGAGGGTGTTGGACATCATCTTCTCGCAGTAGACATTCAGGCCGGCTTCGAGGCATTTGACGGTGTGCGGTGAGTGCCAGAAGTCGGGGGTCGCGATGATTGCGGCATCGAGATCGGTCTCGGTGGCGAGCATTTCGTCGACGTCCACATAGCCTTTTGGAACGCTTCCCTGGAGGGCGCGGACCTGGTTCATGCCCTTTTTGCGGTTCCAGTTCGAGATGTCGCAGACGGCTTGGAAATGGAGGCCGGGAATGTTCCGCAGGCAGTTGAAGAGGACTTCGCCCTGCTTACCGAAGCCGATGAGGGCGACGTTGAGGGTGTCTTCTGAACTTGGGTCGGCGGCCTTGAGAAGGCCGGGAGCACCGAGCACCATTCCGGCACCGGCGGCCCGGGTAAGGAAGCTGCGGCGGCTTTGATTGGATGGATCTTGGCTCATGGTCGTAGCAGTTTGGTTCTACCACTTCTTGAGGATGCAGAAGCGGTTGTGGCGGTGAAGGGCGAGGGCGGCGATGATGATCAGCATGTGAGTGCCGAGCCATGCGACGCCGGCCTGCCCTGGGGTTCCTACAAGAATAAGCCCCCAGGTGAGACTAATATAGAGTAGGCCGAGCGCAAATAGAGAGGTGCGGCTGGCGACTCCCAGAAAAATGGTGAGGCCCAGAATGATCAGTGCGGGGCCAAGCACGGCATTGTAGATCGGAAGCATGAACCCGGGGATCATCGGCTGATCCGAAAAGGTCGCCTCCATCGCATCCGGGATACCCTTGTAGGCATCGAGCTTGTAGGCTTTGACGGTTACCGTTTCCATCAGTCCAAATTCGTTCGGCTCGCCATCGACAAGTGTCAATCGCTCGATTTGGGTGGTGGTGGCAAATTTCTCGACTCCGGTCTGGACGGCACGCGCTGCGAGCCAGACTCGTGCCAGCAGGGCGGCGTAGGTGAGGGCGAGGGTGTCGGGTTTCTCGGAAGAATTCATGTTGGTAGAGGCAGCTTGGTGTGGGGAGCGAATGTTACGCGGTGACGCCGCCACTCTTTCCTAAATGTCCGCCAAAATACACAAGTTTACCGTGATTTTGCGACATGTTTTGTAGGGAGCCTCAGGATTGATGGAATTGTGCGGTTCAGCATGCCTTTTTTCCCTCGAAACGGGGAGGGTCAGTGGGGAATTCTTCTGCCTATTCCAGGGCGTTTTCGATCGCGGCGACGACTTCGGGGCTCTCCGGAGTCTGTTTCGGCTCGAAGCGGGCGATCGGTTCGCCATTTTTGCCGATGAGGAACTTGCCGAAGTTCCATTTCACGTCTCCTGGGAAAGCACCCTCGGGCCCGGTCAGGGCGGTGTAGAGGGGGTGCTGACTCTCTCCTTTGACGTGAATTTTGGCCATCAGGGGAAAGCTGACGTCGAACTTCGTCTTGCAGAATTTCTGGATCTCCTTGGCGGTGCCGGGTTCCTGGCCGTTGAAGTCATTGCAGGGGAAGGCGATGACCACGAAGTCCTTGGATTTGTATTTCTGGTAGAGGCTTTCCAGTCCCTCATATTGCTTGGTCAGGCCGCATTTTGACGCGGTGTTCACGACAAGCACCACCTTGCCTTGATAGTCGGCAAGCGAACTGTCCTCGTCCTTGATGGTCTTGAACGGGATCTCGGTGAGATCGGCCGCGGCGGCGATGAGAGTTGTGGCGCTGAAGAGGGTGCAGAGAAGTTTCATTCTCCGCAGACTAGAAGAGATTCCCCGCTCTGCAAGTGGAGAGGTCGCTGGGTCTGGCAGGCAGTTCCGCCCTGACAGCGGATCGAAGGCCGGATTCTTCTGCCGACGAAAAAGCCGCTCTCCCTTTCGGAAGAACGGCTTGGAAAAAATCGGAGTAGGGCTTACTCCGCAGTCTCGCCGTTTCTGGCGGTTTCCTTGGAGTGGACCTTGTCGAGGCTGGCCTGAAGTTGGGCGATCTCGGATTCACGCTTTTTGAGCGCTTCCCTTAAGGTTTGCTTCTCTTCTTCGATGGCTCGGATCTGTTGCTTGGTCTGCTTGAGCCGCTCGGTGGTCAGCCCGGAAATCTTGCGCAGCTCCTGGGTGTCGCTTTCGAGGGCCATCATGGCGGCGTTCGACTTGCTGAGCTCTTCGCGGAGTTTGGTGATCTCTGTTTTGCTGGATTGATCCATGGCCGAGAGGGCGTCCTTGCTGCGAGTTGCTTCGGTGCGGAGTGCCGCGATCTGCTTTTGCTGCTCGGAGGCGGTGGCACTGACGGACTTGGCCTTCGTTTCGGCATCCTTCAGGGCTTTGGCCTGTTTTCCGATGTTCTGAACCAAGTCGGCTTTCTCGCGGCGCAGGGCGTCGAGGTCGGTATTGGCGCTTTGCAGCTTGGCGCCGAGCTGGCTGGCATTCTCGGTGGCCGCCTTGCGGGCCGCTTCGACGCTGGCGAGCTGTTGCTGCGCTTGGTCACGTGCCAAGTTGGCTTCCGCCAATGATTTGGCCATGTTGGAGTGCTCGTGCTGGAGCCTTGCAGCGACCTTCTCGAGCATCGCCGAGTCCTGGATCGCTTCCTGGCTGTCTGCTTTGGCGGCGCTGAGCGCGTAAGTGTTTTCCTTGAGCTGGGCGGTGAGCTTGAGGTTGTTCTTTTCGAGATCGGCCACGGTATTGCCGAGAATGGCATTTTCACGCTGGGTGGCGCTCAGCTGCTCGCGGACATCCGCATGCTGCTTGCGCTCGTTGGCGAGCAGTTGGCTGGTATCGCGAAGGTTCTTCTTGAGCTTGCCATTTTCGGCAATGAGGTTGGCGTTTTGCTTGCGCAGAGCGACCCGTTCGGCAGGTGCTTCAAGCTCACCGCGGACTTGAGCGATGTCACCTTTCAGAGAAGCAAACTCTTCAAGCGTGTTGGCCATCTGGTCGCGGAACTTGGCGAGGTTTGCGTGAGCCTCTTCTCCGGCCGCCAGCTTTTTGGCAAGTTTTTCGGACTCATTCTTCCAGTTTGCCTCGCTCTTCTGAGTGGCGGCAAGTTGCCTTTTCAGGTCGGCAAGTTCGCGTTGGGTTTCGGCGTGGGCTTTGCGACGCGCATCGAGTTCTTCGAGGGCAAGCTTGCGCTGGTTTTCTGCTTCGACGACTTGCAGACGAGAATCTTCCAGCACTTTGGCGAGGGAATCAAAGCTGGCATCAAGGAGTTTCGTGGTTTTATCGGCCTTGACCGTGGTAACCGCCGGAGCGGAGGAATCTTCGCCTCGGAGGGCGGGGGTCATCGCAACAGCGAGCCCGAGTAGCAGTGCTTTCGTAGATGGTTTCATCATGACTTTGATAGGGTTGGGGAATTCCGCCTATGAATAGGCCTGAAATCGCTCTCCGAAAAGTAATAATTCGGATAACTTGATAAGAAACGCGGGCATGATGCATCATGTTTCAGCAGACTGTCTTTGGAGGGTTATTATTTTATTCCTGAAGGCTGCGTGGGTGTGCGGAGGGGGGCGGGAATCATAAGAATTCATCACAACTTTTCCGGTCAGGCAGGATGAGTTTTTAAAAAATACCTAATGGATGGCGTGATTCGGGGAGCGTGAGGGCAGATTTTCAGTTTAAGGTTTTCGGGTATCAATCCAGTGAATGCCTGATGTCCTCCTTGGCGCTTCGTCGATCCACCCGAGGGAATATTGGAATTGGCTCGTTTGCGATTTTGGTTCTAGGAGATGGCATGTCGCCATGCAGCATTCCCGACGACAACGACCGCGTGCGGCGGGTTGCCAGTTTTGAGGAGTTGCTTGCGACTCCATTCAAGGACGGAGTCAATGCCCTCTGCTGGGAGCGGAATCTGGCTGGGGACTTCGGCGAGGTTTTGGGAAAACTGGATTTGGAGGGGGGAATCAACCCGCTCGATGAGGAGATCTTGAGCACGCTCGACTTGAGCCCAGAGGGAAAGTTGGCGCTTGATGCGATGCTCGGAGATTTGGAGCGATTGAGCTCACTCGGTTTGGCACCCGAGCTGAATGGGGTGATCGGCCATACACGCGACGAGGATCCGGGTCTGCTGAGAACGGATGTGTATTCCTTTCACGCCGACCGGGCGACGGCCGAGGCGGACACCTGGCTGTGCACCTACCTTGGTCCTTCGAGCGAGGGTTTGCGGAATGAGCGCGCACTTCGCCACGTCGATGATCCCGAGAAGAGACTGGCTCTTCTGAAGGATTATGGAGGTGGTGACGATGCGGGCTTCCGAAGGTATCTGGCAGACCATTGCTATGACCTCCACTACGCGGCGCTTCCCGGTGCCAAGGTATTCTCGTTTGGCCTCGGCAGCTTGTGGCGAATCGCGGTCGATTATCCGGGCTGTCCGGTGCCTCCCTGCATTCATCGAGCCCCGAACAGTTTACCGGGCGATCTTCCGCGCCTGATGTTGATCGCTTGAATGCCGGGCAGTCGGTGCACGCCCCCAAGGGCCGGGATGGCTACTTCCTCTCCGCGAGATATTGGTCAAGAAAGCGTCTGTAAGGCTTCATGCTAACTGCCGAAGCGACCCAGTGTCCACCCCCTTCCGTTTCCTCAAGGAGTCCAACCACGTAGCCGCTGTAGTCTCTCGCGTAGTCGTTGTCGGCGTGGGTCTTCCAATCATAAGTGACCCCGAACTTTTTGCGCACGACGTCCTCACTGATATCGGATTCCTCCGCGACAAAGATACCCGTTTGGGATCCGCTTCTTCCCAGCCAGATGATGACCAGTTTGTAGGGCCGTTCGTGCGAATTCTCGAGGGTGACATCGATTCCTCGGATATCGAAATTGTATTTTCCTCCATCTCCCGTGGCTTTGGAGGTTCGGACTTCCAGTTCCGGCTCGGGATGGACATCCGCATCGGCCACATAGGCCTGATCCTCTTCGGAAAGTTTCTTCAGAGGCAGCTTCGCGCGTTTACCATTCTTGAGCAGCACTTCCGCATGAAGGTCATCCTTGCCGACAAGCGTGCCCGTGAGAGTTCTTCCCTGCGAATCCGTCCATTCCCGGCTTTTCTCCGCTCCATGAACCGAGGGCAGAAGAAGAAGGAGGAGCAGCAGTAGAAGTTTCATGGCTTTCAAGCTAGGTGATTCGAATTGCCTCCGTCAATGCCGCGCTTGATTTCAGGCGTCCGAACCGCTTTCTGAAAGCGATTTGGTGGCTACTGTTAGGGTGTCATTGCTTGGGCCGGGGCTTGTCAGCTCATGAGGAAACTGGGAGCTTGGAGCATGGCAATTTTCGGAGCAGTAGAAGCATTGAGGGATCAGTGGCCGCAAGGTGGCCGTTGGGAAGCGGCGCATGGGCTCGTCTCGCGTTATCTCACCGACGGAAGCGAAGAAAGACTTGGGGCCTTCTCGCGGAAGGAGGGAGAGTCTGTAAAAATCGAGATCTCCGATGGGATCTTTCTGATAGAAGAGGCTTACCGGACAAAGGAGCCAGCGGAGGTTCGTTGGGAAGCCCACCGTGAATGGGCCGACGTGCAACTCATTCTTGCAGGAGAAGAACGCATGGATGTGGCAAAGACCGCGAGCCTGAAGTTGGAGGAAGACCTGTCCCCGCAGCGGGACATGCTCTACTTCGGGGATTTTGACGGTGGATCACGCTTGTGCTTCGAGGCGGGAGATGTGGCGATTTTCCTGCCGTCGGACGGCCACCGGCCGGGTCTTCATGTCGGGTTTTCGGAGTTTGTTAGAAAAGTCGTGATCAAAGTCCGGCTCTGATGGTTTGGACTACATCAGAGCCGGAGTTGAGCGGATGGGCTTCACCAAATGGCGGGTCTGGACCACCCGCATTCGACTTGGTGAGCTCTACAGCCAGTTCTGAATGATCCACCAGTAGACCGGGATCCCGAGGACGATGTTCAGGGGGAAGGTGATGCCCATGCTCATCGTGAGGTATTTGGCCGGATTCGATTGAGGCAGCGTGTCCTTGAGGATCGCCGGGGCCACGATGTAGGAGGATGAGGCGCAGAGGATGGTGAGCAGCAAGGCATCACCGGCCTCGAAGCCGAACAGCTTGCAGAGGAGCAGCGCGACCGCTCCGTTGAAGACCGGAGCAAGAATGGCGAAGGCAATGAGCACGGGTGGGAAGGCATCCATCTCCTTGAACTTTTTTCCGACCAGGGTGCCCATGTAGAGCAGGAAGAACACCAGCATCCCAGTGAACATGTCACCACCGATGAAGCTCGAGAGCGGCGACTTCTCGTTGCCCAGCGCCGTCAGCAGGTAGCCGATGACCATGCTCCCCACCAGCACCAGCAAGGTGCCATCCGTCAGCGCCTCCTTCATCACAAGCCGGGTCGATTTCTTCGCCTGACCCTTGAGCGCCATCTGGGCCATGACCACGGCAAGGATGATCGCGGGTGTTTCCATGACGACCAGTGCGACGGTCATGTAGCCCTCGTAGCCGACTCCGAGGGAAGTCAGGAAACCCGCCGCCGTGATATAGGTTAGAGTACTATTGGAGCCGTAGGTCGCGCCGATGGCTGCGGCATCGGCGACACCGAGTTTCTTCCGTAGAAGGAAGTAGGAGTAGATCGGCACCACGGCGCTCATGACGAGGATGATCCCGATGATCATGATGCCGTCACCAAAGAGGCTCGAGTGGTAGAGGCTGACACCTCCCTTGAAGCCGATGGAGAGCATCAGGTAGAGGCTGACGAATTTCACGATCGGATCCGGGATCGAGAGATTCGAGTTCAGCATGATGGCGACGAAGCCAAGAATGAAGAAGAGCACTCCTGGATTGAGGATGGCGGTAAGGATGTCCATGTCGTTTGTGGGGTATTGGCTTGAGATCAGGCGCTTCCGATTTCTGAAAGCGGGGGGATCCTAGACCCAATCAGTCTGTTCTTTCCAATAGATGTTTCTTGGGATATCGTTCGGTTTTTAAGAACGATAGATGAGCTTCCTGAACTACCACCACCTCCGCTATTTCCGTGCGATCGCCCATGAGGGGACGCTTACCGGTGCCGCCCACAACCTTGGCGTATCCCAATCGGCGATCAGTGCGCAGCTTAAGCAACTGGAGGAAAGCCTCGGCCAGGCTCTCTTTCTGAGGGAGAAGAAGTCCTTGGTTTTGACGGAGGCGGGTCGGATCGCCTTGCAGTATGCGGAGACGATCTTCAAGTCTGGGGAAGAGTTGGTAAGTGTGCTCGAAAGTCGGCCGAATGCAAAGCGACAGGTGCTCAGGGTGGGCTGTGTTTCGACGCTGTCCCGGAACTTCCAGTTGTCCTGCCTGCAGCCCTTCATCGGTCGTGCCGATGTGGAGTTGGTTCTACGATCGGGAAACCTCAGTGAACTCTTGTCCCAACTCAAATCCCACACTCTTGATATCGTCCTTTCCAACCTACCGGTTCGTCGGGATGTCGACAGCAAGCTAAGCAGCCATCTTCTTGAGCAACAGCCTGTCTCACTTGTTGGAAAGAAGCTTGGTCGTGGGAAGAAGTTTTCCTTTCCCGGTGATCTGGCGACGACGCCCTTGTTGCTTCCTTCTCTCGACAGCCACCTGCGCGCGGCTTTCGATCTGGTCCTGGAGCGCCACCGGATCCACCCGGTGATCGCGGCCGAAGTGGATGATATGGCCATGCTGCGTCTGCTTGCTCGGGAAGGTGGCGGATTGACACTGGTGCCACCGGTCGTCGTTGCCGGTGAGCTGAAACGCAAACAACTTGTCGAGCATCACCGCTTTACCGACATCCATGAGAATTTTTACGCGATCTCGCCGGGTCGCCGCTTTCCAAATGTTCTCGCGGAAGCACTTCTGGCGAAGGCGAAGGAGGCATCCAGTGCGTGAGTGCGATCATTTTGGTCTGCCCCGACGGGAGGGCGCGAGTCGGTTCGGCTGTCTCTTCACGAGGTTTCGGGAAATTGCTCTTTGATGAAGTCCTGCCTTCACCTTCCCTGCTCCGAAATAGCGACCGAGAGAATCGAAACTGAGTGATGTCATCTGGAAAATCCTTGAGCTTCGGCCGATACGATCATGCCGCCTTCCTGACCTTCTTTGCCTACGCGGCAGGTTCAGTCATTGTGCCGGTCAGTTTGGTCGAACTGGCTGGAGACCTCGGGTTTTCTCTTGAAGACGGCGGGCTGACGGCGGGTGGAGCCCTTCATTTTGGGAGGACTGTGGCAATGGTGGTCGCGATGATCTTCGTGGGGTTCATCGCCGGGCAGTGGGGAACCCGGCGGACGCTTGGGTATTCGGTCTTGCTGATGACCATCGGTGTTTTCCTTTGTGCCCTGGCTCCGACCTATGGCGTCCTCTTCCTTGCACTTCTGCTGGCAGGCCTCGGCGAGGGTGTGATTGAAGGCCTCGCGACACCGTTCGTCCAGAATCTGCATCCGCAGGAGTCCGGGAGATACGTGAATGTGACACACGCCTTCTGGTCAATCGGGGTGCTCGTCACCGTGCTCATGGCGGGCTGGTTGCTGGATCTTGAGATTTCCTGGCGTGTGATCGTGGCGGTCGTTGCCGTCGTCGGTGGCGTCGCCGGCCTGATGATCCTGTGGCCTGCTTCGTCTCAGAATGCCTACCCCGAAGTGGGGAAGGGAGTGCTTTGGAGAACCACTTTTGCAAGGGCTGTGGAGATTCTTCGCTTTCCGCGTTTCTGGCTCTACTACGCGGCGATGTTTCTCGCGGGTGGCGGTGAGTTCTGTCTGACCTTCTGGAGTGCCAGTCACATTCAATTGCACTTCGCTGGTTCCCCGTTTGCGGGTGGCCTGGGGGTTGCCCTGTTCGCTTTCGCCATGGTGATTGGTCGATTCGCTTGTGGTGTTTGGGTCCCTCAGCGGCATCTAACACGAGCCATTTTGATCGCTGCCGTTTTTGGCACCGCGGTCACTCTTGGTCTGCCTTCGGCGAGCAGCCTTCCACTGTTCTACGCCTTGCTCTTCGCAGCCGGTTTGGCAACGGCTCCGTTCTGGCCGAGCATCCAGAGCGATGCCGCCGACCGCATTCCGCAAATGGATGGCACGATGCTGCTCATCCTGCTTTCGTGCGCCGGGGTGCCTGGCTGCGGTGTCTTTGCCTTTCTGATGGGATACCTCGGGAATTTTTCAGGAAGCTTGAGCAACACCTTTTATCTCGTCCCTTTCGCCTATGCGTGCATCTTCCTCCTCATCGGAGTAAGTCATCGACTTCCAAGCTTGGCTCCGAGCAATCACGGATCCGAGTGAGCCCGGGTCCATCCGAGTTTCTCCAGGTCGGGCATCTCATTCTCAAGCCAGCCATGGTGCAACTCCCTCATCTCGATAGCTTAGGCCGGGAGAGTTGTCGTTTGATGCACGGTCGTGGCGGGTGTCTTCCAGGGTTTGAGCACGTCGCCATTGATTGGTTCGCACCCACGCTGCTTGTGACTTTCCATGCGGAGAAGGAAGCCAACCATCCAATGGTAGACCAACTGATCGAGGCTGCGTCGAAGGCTTCGGAAGTCGCCGCCATTGTCGTACAGGAACGGCACCTGCGCGGTGCGCCCAAACGAACGGTCCATGGAAAGTTGCCCGATGACCCCATCGCTTGCGAGTCGGGGCTCCGCTATCATCTCAATCTCCATCGCAATCAGAACCACGGCTTCTTTCTCGATATGAAACCGGGGCGTGATTGGATCCGGGAAAATGCTTCGGGCAGACGGGTTCTGAACTTGTTCGCCTATACCTGTTCGCTCTCGGTCGCGGCTATCGCAGGTGGGGCAGAGTCGGTGATTAATCTCGATATGGCGAGTAGCGCTCTGGCAAGCGGGAGAGAAAATCACCGCCTCAATTTCGACTCCGAGAGGTGTCGCCGTGCCAGCTACCACGCTCACGATTTGTTCAAGTCATGGGGGAAACTCAAACGGGGTGCTCCGTACGATATCATCGTCATCGATCCTCCATCCAACCAGCCGGGAAGCTTCGTTGCCGAGAAGGACTACGGGAAGGTTCTCCGCCGCCTTCCCGAGCTCACCCACTCAGAAACGCGGATCCTCTCCTGCCTGAACGCTCCTCATCTCAACGAAGCATTTCTCACCGATCAGCTCCCCGGCTATCGGCTCGAACTTCGTCTCCCCAGGGCGAATGGCTTTGAGGACCTTCATCAGGAAAGTGCCCTGAAGTGCATGATCTTTATTCCACCCGCATGAGCCTCAAGAAAAGCGCTCGTCAGGAAGATGAAACGGCCCTTGCTCTGCGGGATGGTGGGACTGCACCCGCTGGCATGCGCAGCAAGGTCTGAGGCATTTCGACCAAGGACCGCCTCTGCCTAACGGTCGTATGCGGGTAAAGCCCGGCTGTCTTGAACGCTTCAAGCAGCTTGTTCGTCCCGAAACGGATGGAGTAGTCCAGCTCCGTGCGGGTCACGCCATGAATTCGGAATATGCCGCACGGCCGGTCACCCACTGAAGTCTTGGCGAATTCCTCGACAAGCAAGCCGGCCATGGGGAAGTCCGATCCGAAAGCTTCGCACAAGTCGATGGCATGGCCATCTTCGAACGCCGTATTGAACGACATTCTTCCGATCTGGGTAAGAACCTCCCTGGCCCATGATTGATCATCACAGGAAATCATGAATTCATAGTTGCCCAAGCCAGCCAGTCGTTGCTCATCCCTCGTTGCCAGTTCGCAGGTGATGTAGGTAACAAAACCACTTCGATCGCGGCCGACCGATGAAAGCCGGATCATTCCGCTACGATCAAAACCGACAAAGGGCACGATGTCGGTATCGTCGATCGGGCCAATACGCTCGTGGATCGAGCGAAAGAGTTCCGCGTAAAATGACTCATCCTTCATGGGGTTGGGGGGAAAGGTGAATGGGTAAAGATTCGAAACGGCGTAAACGAGGGATGCCAGCCTGGCTCCGCATGAATGCCTGTCGTCCGTGAGTCAGGCAAATGCCGGGGATAAGTGTTTGGAAGGCTGATTTTGGGAATGTGAGAACTGTTGTCGATAGTAGATAAATTTTAGATTGTATTCATTA
This sequence comes from Haloferula sp., assembly GCF_049672945.1. Taxonomy (NCBI): domain Bacteria; kingdom Pseudomonadati; phylum Verrucomicrobiota; class Verrucomicrobiia; order Verrucomicrobiales; family Verrucomicrobiaceae; genus Haloferula; species Haloferula sp. The sequence goes on from NZ_JBATWY010000137.1 coordinate 21,615, forward strand.
TCTCTTACTTTCATGGAAGACGTATAATCTGATTTGCCGATCTTTTTGCAGTATTGCCGTTCGGGTTGCGGGCGATGCGCTGGCTTGACAGGTGAGGAGTGACAGGATTGTTCATGCGTGATGCTTAAGCTATCGTTGCAGCTTGGATCACTGATGATTTTCTCCGCCCTTTGTTCCTGTGTGTCCGCGCCTCCAACCTGGTCGGAGGGTCAGAAAGCGGCACTCTCATCGGTTGCGATTGAAAATCCGGTGACTGAGCGGGGTGCTTACACGGATCCGGTTGGGAATGAAGAAGCAGAAGCCCCATTGCTCATCGTGGGAGGAGGGAGCTTCGCTGCCGGTGCGGCGGTGAATGCAGGAGCGCAATTGATCGCAGAGGGGATCATTGAGGCTCAGAGTTCTGACTTTGAAGAGAAGTACGGTGCTTCCTTTGGTCAGATTCGGAGCATCACACCAAACGATGTCGGGGCGTCTATTTCGAATGCGTTGAAGAAGCGCCTGAACCAGCATTCCTTCTTTCGTTCCCGTCTTTCATCTTCTTCACCCAATGGAATTTCACTGAAAATCACGCGTTACGGGCTTGTGCGTTGCGGCAAGCGTGATGGAGAGGTTCTCGTTAGTCCGTCCATCTATGGGACTTGGAAGCTTTCCGCCTCGGGAAAGATTCTAGCCGAAGGGAGGATCGCCGCAGCAAGTCCGCTGGAGCAGCGGACCGTGACCGAGTTTGCTGCCAGTCCATTGAGTCTGCGGAAGGGGTATGCCGAAGCGGCCGATCGCGCTGCGCAGGCGATTGTTTCAAATCTTGATGATAAGCTCGGCTCAGTCTGGAACCTTGATCGAGGCAAGGAACCCGTGCCTGAAAGAAGCGGATACGCCAAGGCAAGCGGTGGTCCTCCGGAGCGGTTGGCCGACTTCAAGGGCCCCCAAGAGGTCAAAGCGATGTATGCGTTCGAACGCAACTTCAATGCATTCACGGTCCGGCCGACCCAGGCCTATACGATCTCCGATCACAAGCTACTGATCGCATCGACAGCCAATGGTGGTGTCATTTTGGTCATGGCGAAGCCCGGATTGGTTACGGGAAGCAAAATTGCTCTGGGTGATGCGTCCTATCATGCGGTGAGAGTGGCGCTCGAGCAAGGTGGTGTCCGCATTGCACAGCAACGAGCACTGAAGTACTTTGGGGCAAACGTGGGCTACATCCTCGAACTCACAGGAGACGGGGAGGCGGAGCTGGCGTCCTTCAAGAGTTGATCGAATGGTAGGGTAGGTGCGAGTGCCTATCCGGCAAGGACACCAAGGATTGCAATTCACAGAGGCATCATACTGGTTGCCCAGCCGTCTGGCCGGAGCGGCGTTGGCGGTGTTTGGACTGAGACGATTTTGGAAATTATCGGCCGCTACACCACGGTCGAGGGTGCCTTGTAAACTTCGGCACTCTTCATCCTTGAAGGGACCTTGTCATTCAAGCTCCTTCAATTGAAGATTCAGCGTAGGGAGCTTCGTGATGGCGATCCCCCCGATGGCTCCCGAAATGAAAAGTGAGGTCAGCAAGATCTTCCACCTTTGCTTGACGAGCACTTGAAAAAGGCTGTCTCGGAGGCTTTTCCTTCCGACCGGGGATCAGTTGATGATGCCATGATCGTAAAGGGACAGAAACCTGAAAACTGCTGACACCTGAAAATCTGGACACCAAAAAATCGGAGGAGGGGTGCCTATTGCGGCATCTTAGCCATCGCGTCTCCTGCGCCGCAGTCCGATACCTGCTAGACCCATGCCAAGCAGGATCGCCTGAGTCGGTTCGGGGACCGGGGTGGCAATGACTTCGAGAGGAATCCCCTCGGGGAAGGCAGGATCGCCAACGGCGGCGAACACCCCATTGAATTCATCTTGGACGCCGGCTTCGGCGTAGGCCTTGAGATCGTAGGCGAGGGTGAAGGATTGACCTGAATTGAAGGTTCCGAGGGACGCCGAGGCATCAAAGGAGGCGAAAAAGGCGTTGTTGGCATCGACGAAGCCAGGTGGATTCAGAACAGGGTCGTACGTCAGGCCACTGGTATCCAGATGGATGAAGGCCGAATACACCGAGACATCATTGACAGAAATGTTCAGGGTTAATGCGGCGAAGTCTCCGGCATTGCCGGCGATGCCGACACGGGGGTTGCTGACATGAAAGATATACCGGTAATCGACCAGGGTCCCGGTATTGTTGGTGATCGTGTCTTCCCATCGGGCGGTGGCAATGGCAGTTTCCACACCTGATGGCGTTGGAAAAGGAGGTGGAGGGTCAACGGTCAAGAATGGCGCGATGTCGACCGGATTTGTGTTGGCACTCACGTTCAGGATGCCACCTGCGTTCGAGTAGGCAGAGGCGTCGACAGTCGAGGAAATGGCCGTCGTCGAATCGCTGTCCGAATCACTACCGTCCTGAACGCCCGCTGAGTAATGAGCAGCGCTGGTCGACACGGTGACGCCTTGGACGGAAGCTGTAAAAGAGATAAGGAAAATTGAAGCGATAGCAGATCGAAACATATCCAACGCAGATATTTTGAAGCCTTTCACAAGATTGGGTAGGTGTTTGGCCGCTTAGTTTCAACTTTGAAGCGCGACAGGAGATATGCCGTAGTAGATTTCGTTTGGAGTCTTGAATCCAAGGCGTTTTCGGGGTCGGTTGTTCAACTTCTCAGCAATTCTTGTGCACTCGCGTTGTGA
>NZ_JBATWY010000138.1:0-3867 GCF_049672945.1 Haloferula sp.
TCACTTCGCTACTGACGAAGCGTGCTTTTGGCCGTGTGGCGGACTTGTCATCGGCCGAGCGGTAGCCGGCGGCGCAGGCGACGCAGGTGGCGTAGCCGCTGCCGGCGAGTCCGAGTTCGTGGTCGTAGCCGGCGGGATCGATGCCTTCGAGTGGGCAGGTGTCGACGCCGATGGCGGCGGCGGATGCCATGAACTGGCCAAGGGCGATGTAGGTCTGGCGGATATTCCAGTTGTGCCGGGCTTCGGGGGACATGCGTTGGCAGAAGCCTTCGACGATGCCGGCGTAGCCCTTGAGTTCCTCGGGCGTTTGTCCCTGGACTTCGGAAAGGCGGGCGATCCAGCGGTTGATGTCCTTGGGAGTCATGTCGACGCGGCTGGTGAAGACGACGAGCTTGTCGGCATCGGTCACTTGCGGTTGGCCCCATGAGTTATCGCGGAGGCGCTGGCGAAGCTCGGGATCGGAAACGACGATGAACTTCCACGGCTGCAGTCCGAAGGAGGAGGGAGCGAGGACGAGGCTGTCGAGAAGGGCTTGCCAGACGTCATCGGGGAGGGGCTTGCCGGGATCGAAGGCCTTGGTGGCGTAGCGCCAGTTGAGGGCGGTGGTGAGTTCGGAAGGGGACATGGGAGAGATGGTCGATGGGAGATGAAGGATGGTGGATTTGGGGAATCAAGGCTGCGCCTTGATCTGAGAAATGCGGCTTCGCCGGAGTGTCTGGATCCCGGGGCTGCGGCGCTTCGCGCCTGACCCCGGGCTATGATAGAGCCTGTCCCAGACTTCGTGAATCCTTGTGGTACAATGCCTTAGCGATCGAAAAAAGTGGGCATGGAAGCCCGAAAAGACTCCCACGCCCCAAATTCGAGGCTTATGATTTGGTTACAAGATAAAATCCAAGTCCGAACAGTGATCACCTTCTCCTATCAACCCGCCCTTCGTCCAGCACTTCCTTGCGTTTATGGTCCGCTCGACTACCGCGAGCAGCGCGCCCTTTTTCAACACATCGACAACATTCTCTCTTCCTCGGGTCTCGAAGAGGAATTCATCACACTGACTCTGACCGAGCGCGGAATCGACATGCAGGCCTCCACCGCCGTGCGCCTGGAACGCTTCGCAAAATACACGGTGCTCGCCTTGCGAACTAACATCGTCCGCAATCTAACTGGACTCGATCATCGCGACTTCGCCACCCGTCTTGCCGACAGCCCGCTACTGCAATGGTTCCTGCGCGTTGGCGAAATGGGTTCCATCAAAGCCTTCTCAAAAAGCACCAGCGACCGACTTTCCCGCTGGGTCGGCGAGCCGACCGTGCGCGTCATCAACGAGAAACTCACCGCCCTGCTGGCGACAAGCGAGCCTCAAGGTGAACAGGCCGGAACACCATCCATCACTTTTGGTCTAGCGGCGCCCATCCGGTTTGATGACATCTATTTCGACAGCACCTGCATCAAGGCCGACATCCATTTCCCCATCGACTGGGTATTGCTGCGCGATGCCGCCCGCACGCTGATGAAAGCCACCACCCTCATTCGCAAGCACGGATTGAAACATCGCATGCCCCAGGAGCCGCTCGCATTCCTCAGCGACATGAACACCCTATGCATGAAGATGACAGCCAAACGCCACGCTGTAGATGGCAGGAAACATCGCAAGAAAGTGCTGCGTGAGATGAAAGCCCTTGAAAAGCGCATCGCCGCCCACGCCCGGGCACATGTCGGGATCCTCAAGTCCCGCCGCGAGGAAACCGACCTAACGGAACCTCAGGCGCAACTCATCATCAAGCGCATCGATGGTGTGTTAGAGCAACTTCCCGCTGCCATCAAACAAGCCCACGAACGCATCATCGGCGAACGCCGCGTCTCCAATGAGTCCAAGATTATCAGTCTTTACGACGACCAGATCAACGTCATCAAGCGCGGCAAAGCCGGTGCCCAGGTCGAGTTCGGCAACAAGCTCTGGCTCGGTGAAACCCGTGAGGGCATCATCGCTGACTATCAGTTCTATCAGGACAACCCGAGCGACACCGCCTTGGTCAAGCCCGCCATTGAGAGACTCATGGACCATCAGCAGTTCGCAATCAGCAAGGTCTGGGGAGATCGCGGCCTCGCCAGCAAACCTAACACGGCAATGTTAGATCAGCGCGGCATTGGCAATGGCCTATGCCCGCGTGACGTTGGCGAGTTGGCTGAGAAGCTCGCCAATCAGGACGGCTTTCGCGAAGGACTCAAACGTCGTGCCGCCACCGAAGGGCGCATCGGCATTTTCAAGAACGTCTTTCTGGGAGGTCGGTTGTTAGCCAAAGGCTTCGAGCACCGGCAACTTGCGGTAGGATGGGCGGTGCTCACGCACAACCTATGGGTTTTAGCCCGCATGGCGGAGGCGGAAAGACGGCGCAAAGAAGAACAGGAACACAAGATCGGCAGACCAAGCGCCCGAGCCGCCTGATCTCTCCGAGAGTCAAATCGAGTTCAGAAAGGGATCCGTATCAGACGATCCGGGAAGCCCGTGTCCTCGCATCAGCAAATTTGCAGGTCGTCGCTTTGTAACGAAGCAGAGTTTAGGTCTGCAACACCGATTCTGTATCCAAACTCAGTTCAAATGGTGGTCACCCGCACATCTCCGGTTGCTGGTCTAGAAAAAACGGATTTATGGGACAGGCTCTACCATAAGACCCGCAGAACCGAAAAATTAAATCATACACCACCTCCGACTTCCTATAGGAAAGAAGCTCACGATAGTTCCCCCCAGCCGGAAGAAATCCAGATGAGTCTTCGGGCGAAGCGGGAGGAATCATAAGTCCTATAGGTCCCATCTCCCAAGTTCAAGACGCACATTCCCTGTTACCTTTCCCCTCCCCCACGGCTACTCCCGGCGAAACCACTAACCAGATCATGAAACACATTCTCATCATCATGCTCGCCACGGCCACGGCCCAAGCCGCGCCCCTCGATCCCGCACGCATCCCCGCCGACGCCAGATGGTGGCTCCACCTCGACCTTGAAAGCGCCCGCACCACCGAAGTCGGCGGTCGCATCGCCAAGGAAATCACCGAACGGGAGGGCGCCAAACTCCGTGCCGCCGAACGCATGTTCTCGATCAACTTTCTCACCGACCTGTCCGGCTTCACCCTCTACGGCCACGGCGATAAAAAAGACGGCGTCCTTATCGTTGATGGCAACTTCGACCAGACCCACCTCATCGACATCGTTGCCGCCGCCGAAAACTACGAAACCTCCGATCACTCCAGCACCACCATTCATTCCTGGACAGACAAATCAAAATCTCAGAACGCCGCCTTCGTCGCCCAAAACCTCCTCGTATTCAGCGAAACCAAATCCTCACTCCAAGATGCCATCGACCAGCTCGCCAGCGGCACCGGCATGGAACCCGACCCCTTCACATCGGCCGGAGCACCCCCAGTCGTAACCGGCTCCGCCCGCATCGCGGATCTCCCGATGAAAAAGGACGACGCCAAGCTGCTGCGCAAAGCCGAGAACCTCAGGATCGCCCTCGGCGAGGCCAACGGCCAGCTCGAAGGCCGGATCGAAGTCGAGACCGACTCCGCCGTCACCGGCAAGCTCGTTCGCAAAGTCCTCGAAGGCATCATCGCCATCGGCAAGCTCACCGACGAGAACCTCGCCCAGATCAACCCCGACTTCGAGACCCGCGAAAGCGAGGGCGGCCGGGTGATCAGCGCCACCCTCAGCCTGCCCGCCGCGGAAATGATTTCCCTGATGGAAAAGAACGGCGCCTTTGATAAGATCGGCAAATAGCCCCGGCCTTCCGCCTAATTACGATGTCCGCCGTAGATCCAGAGGAATCCCGACTCGCCCGCGAAAGCCGGGCGGGTTCGGCGGCGGCCTTCGAAC
>NZ_JBATWY010000139.1:0-26229 GCF_049672945.1 Haloferula sp.
TCCTTTCGTTGCTTCCCACCCCGCCTCGCGGCGACGCAGTTACTTCCAGTTCTCAGCCCGGATGCGCCCGAGGCTGGCCGGAGTCTCCCACTCCGAAGGGTGTTGGCGCTTCGCGGCGCACGAGGTGAGGCTTTCACCCTCACCTTCACCCTTGATGACACCGCTTCGAGAACCGGAGGAAATAGCAACGTCAGTAGTTTTGATGCCATTTCAGACGTTGGTCTCTCCATCGAGGACTTCATTTCTGAAACTCCCTACGACCTTGCCGCCGGGTTGGGTAGCTTGACTACGGTGCGCAATCCGGACAACCATCAGTTCAGTTTCGATTTTTTCCCTGACGAAGGCTCGCTCCCTGACCTTTCCGGCTCCGACTATGACGGAGGTGGAGACGATCTCGTCCTTCAGTTCATCAATTTCACGATTCTCGACTTCAGCGAAAGTTTGCTGAGCGAGACGCCTCCCGAGTTGTTGACTCCCGAGTCCAGTCTTGTGCTCGCGGGCACCTCATCCAGTTTCATTACGATCAATTGGGTGGATCCCGGAAACCCCGATCGAACCACCGAGATCATCGGAAGCATCGAGACGGTGACCGTGATCCCGGAACCGTCAGTTGCCATCCTGGCGCTGGGCGGGGGCATGCTCGGTCTGCTTCGCCGCCGCAGACCCTGATAAATCCTGCGGCTTCTGCATCGGCAAGAGATTGCCCATCGGCACCGTCGGGAAATCCCATGCTTGGGACCACTTGGTCGGCGAAAACCCGACTGAACTGGCACCGGGCGGACCACTCCGATCCGAGACCCCTCGCTCAACGTTTTTCCCTTGTCGAGTCACGGCTTGTCTTGGGAGGGTCATGGCATGTCTTCGGAAGTCAGGCCCATCCAACTAAGAATCCTCACGAGCATCCTCGCGATCAGCAGCCTGCTTGGCCTCAGCACGATGGGCCTGGCAGAAATCGGCCTGAAGGCACCAGCGGAAGTCCCGGTCGGAAGCGTCTTTGAAGTCACTTGGGACGCACGGGAGCCACAAGGCCTGATTCGAGTCGCCGCAGCCGACGGTTCCAAGTTCAGGGGATCCTACGCCTACACCCCTCCATCGGCGGCAAAAGGAACTTCCGTGAAACTCACCGCGCCGCTTGTCCCAGGGGAATATGGGATCATCTTCGAAGAAAAAGGCAAGGAACCCGCGGGCCTCATCAAATTCCAAGCCACTGCCGTCACCGCCACTCTCTCAGGCCCCGACTCCGCGAAAATCGGCGAGAACGTCGTCATCACCTTCACTGGCCCCGCCTATCCGAAGGACCTGATTCAATTCGCCGGTCCGGACGGAGAGAAAATCAAGGCCCGGAGTTATGTCTACGCAGGGAATTCGAAAGACGGAACCGTCAAGCTCCGCGCTCCGATGGAAGCCGGCGCCTATTCGGTCATCTATTCCATGTCAGACGTCACCCTGGCGAAGCATCTCATCAACGTCGCAGGGACAGCCGCAAATTTGACAGCGGCGGACACCGTCCAAGCGGGCACCATGCTGGAAATCTTCTGGGAAGGCCCCGATAACACCGGCGACTTCATCACCCTGCGCGACGCGGATGGCAAGCAGGTTGCTGGCCGAAGTTACACCGGCAACAGCCAGGCGAAAGCCATTGCACTTGAAGTCCCTGAATCTCCCGGCACTTACACTTTGGTCTATGTTTCCGGCGACAAGGTCCTCGGACAGCGTGCAGTGGAAATCGTTCCCACCTCCGCCACCCTGGAGGCTCCCGCGGAAGTGACTGCCGGATACCAATTCGAAGTCCGCTGGAGTGGACCGGGCAACCGTCAGGACCTCATCGTCACCATCAAACCCGACGACGAAAATACTCTCGTCACCTACTCCTACCTCGATCCCTCGGAATCGACTGAAGTCATGTTCGCTCCGGACGAACCCGGTGACTACCTGCTCCAATACCGCACCCGTGAGAAAAGCATCCTCACCTCACGCCCACTCAAAGTCATCCCGGCCCCCACACAACCTGGCACTCTAACAGTACGCGCAAACCCGCAAACCAGCTTTGGCAATGGTTCTGCGATCGAGGTGATTCTCGATGCCTCCGGCAGCATGCTCCAGAAGATGGACGGGAAACGCCGGATCGAAATTGCCCGCGAAACGCTCATCTCCCTGATTAGTGAAAGCATTCCCGCCGGCACCCCCTTTGCTCTCCGGGTCTTCGGCCACAAGGAAGCCGAAAGTTGCCGCACCGATCTTGAGATCCCACTCAGTCCGCTCGACCCGGTCGTGCACGGGGCTCAGATCGGAAACATCAATGCAATCAACCTGGCCAAAACTCCCATCGCCGCCTCGCTTGCCGCCGTCCCATCCGACCTGGCGGAAGTCCCCGGCGAGCGCATCGTCATTCTTCTAACCGATGGTGAGGAAACCTGTGACGGCGATCCTGCCCTGACCATCCGTGCCTTGCGGAAGGCCGGCACCGACCTCCGGGTGAATATCGTCGGCTACGCGATCGACGACGAGAATCTCCGCCAAACTTTCGAAAGCTGGGCGGCTCTGGGTGGAGGTCAGTATCTCAACGCCCCAAGCGCCGAAGCCCTATCTGATGCCATGAAGCAGGCACTCGCGGTCCCGTATGAGATTTACCAAGGGGACACACTTGTCGCCCGGGGAGTGACCGGCGACAAACTCCACAAACTTCCCGCCGGAGAGCTCATTCTCCGCTATACGCATGGCGGTGAGGAGAAGGAAAAACAGGTAACCATCACTTCCGAAGAGAACGCGGAGATCGTGATTCCCTAAACGGCCACGGCCTTCGCCACCGGATCGTAGATCGCCACCCCCATGTACTGAAGGCTGAAGGCCGTCGCGATCTCTTCCAAATCGACCTGGATTTCCCTAATCAAGGAATCTCCCTTCACTCCATTGAGATCGCTGGCGACTGCATAGTTCAGATTGGCCACCAGCTTGCCGGTGAGGCGCTCGGCCTCATTCGAATAATAAGTCGTCGGACAGCCCGAAATCCTGTGCATGGCCAATTGAAGCCGTTGGATGCAATAAAGTGCCGAGCGAGGAAAAATCCGCGAAAGCAGCAGGAACTGACGGACGGGAAGACTATCGAGGTCGGAACCATGCTCATGATGGAACGCTTCAAAACCCGTACTGCTCCGCAGAATCGCCGCGTATTGGGCGGCATCGAGCGCATCATCCGGCGAATCCACCATCGAGGGCATGAACTGCTTCGTGCCAAGAATCTGACAGGTCTTGATCGCACGTTCGATCTCTCTCCCGCAAACGACGTAGTCATAACCCAAGTCATGGGGAAAAGTGGACTCGATGATCCCCCGGAACAAATGGGAGAAATCCTTGACCTTCTCAAAGAAGGCAAAATCGGACTCCCTGCAAATGGTGTCCGCATCCGCACGCTTTACAAAGAGATAGAGCTTGTTCAGCGCCTCCCACATCTCGGTGGAAATCTGATCGCGGATCATCCGCGCATTCTCGCGGGCACTCGCAATGCAACTGTAGACGGAACTGGAATTCGAGGAACTGAAGGTCAGGAACTCCGTCACGGTTCGACTTGAGCGCTCTTCGTAAAGCTCGTTGTAGCGAGCAAGGTCTCCCAGGGTTTCCAGTGTCGGAATCCAGTTTTTGAAAGCGACCTCCTCGCTGGAGTGCTCGGATTCAAGCAGGGTCTGATGCGTCACATCAACCAATCTGACGGTATTTTCGGCGCGCTCGATGTAACGGCTCATCCAAAATAGGGAATCTGCGACTCGGCAAAGCATAATAAAAATGAAATTGAAGTTAGATAAGACAGGATGACGGCAGACTACTGATCCTCGTTGAGAACCCAGGTGTCCTTACTTCCCCCGCCCTGGGAGGAGTTGACAACGAGCGAGCCCTTGCGCAGCGCGACCCGGGTAAGACCACCGGGCATGACACGAACCTTGTCCGACTGCAGGATGTAGGGTCGCAGATCAATGTGGCGTCCGTCAAAACCTTCATCGACGTAGGTTGGGTGTCGGGATAGGGAAATCGGGGTCTGGGCGATGAAGTCGCGTGGATTCTTCTTCACCATTTCACGAAACTCCGCCACTTCCTTCTTCGATGCGCTCGGACCGATGAGCATGCCGTAGCCTCCGGCTTCATTGGCCGCCTTGACGACCAGCTTCTCCATGTTCTCGAGCGTGTACTTGAGGTCATCCTCTCGATAAGGAAGCCATGTCTCGACATTCGGCAGGATAGGGTCCTCTCCGAGATAGTATTTGATCATCGCTGGCACGAAGCAGTAGGTCACCTTATCATCCGCGATGCCTGTTCCAATGGCATTGGCCAGACTGACGTTGCCGGCCCGATACGCCCGCATCAGCCCCGGAACACCGAGCAAGGAGTCCTTGCGAAAGACCTCGGGGTCGATGAAGTCGTCGTCAATCCTCCGATAAAGGACGTCCACCCGCTTCAGTCCGACAGTCGTCTTCATGTAGACGCAGTCATCCTTCTCCACGACGAGGTCCTGACCCTGGACGATCTCGGCACCCATCTGTCGTGCGAGGAAGCAATGCTCGAAATAAGCGCTGTTGAAAACACCCGGCGTGAGCACGGCAATCGTCGGATTCCCACCGTGCGGGGAGATGTACTGAAGCGCTTTGTGAAGCTTGTCCGGATAGTCGGTGACGGTCCGGGCTCCACTCGACGGAAAGAGCCGGGGGAAGGCCTTCTTCATCGCCTTGCGGTTTTCGATCATGTAGGAAACGCCCGATGGACAGCGTCCATTGTCTTCCAGCACGAGATACTCGCCTTTTTCATCGCGAATCAGATCTGTTCCACAAATATGGATGTAGATGTCTTTCGGCGGACTGAAGCCAACCATCTCCTTCCGGAAGTGCTTGCCGGACATGATGACTTCCAAGGGGACGATCCCATCTTTGACGATTTTCTGATCATGATAGATGTCATGCAGGAAAAGATTCAGCGCGGTAAGCCTCTGAATAAGCCCCTTCTCCAGATGCGACCATTCGTTCGCCGGAATGATTCTGGGCATGAGGTCGAAGGGAAAGATCTTCTCAGTGCTCTCCTCGTCGCCATAGACAGTGAAGGTGATCCCTTGCTGGAGAAAGGTCAGGTCAACCGCTTCCCGGCGGGTCTGGAAGTCTTCGACACTCAGCTCTGCAAGCCCCTGAACCAACTTCGAATAGTGAGGCCGGGGGGTTCCATCCGCTTCGAACATCTCATCGAAGAAGCTCCCTGGATCGTATTGGATATTCATGAATCGGTCGAAAGGTAGAACGGAAAATTTACTGTTTGAAGCCTTGTCTGTTGATTACGCGAGTCCGCCCGCGTCCGTCGACAGGTTTTGGCTATTGCTTTGGGATCCCATCACGGGGGCCGCCGGATTGGCCGCGGCCGTCGGAGACTTCCCTGTGGTCGTGATCGGTCTGATCCTTACATCGCTCGTCAGTGTGGCAAGCACAGGTGCCGAACTGTAGAAGGATCCTTGGATCGGGTTGATGCTTTCAGCCACCACCGCGTGGGCGACAGGGACGTAGTAGTTGTGGCAGAAGATCCCATAGGTCGGATCGATTCCCCGCCATCCAGCTCCTGGAAGAAACACCTCAACCCAGGCATGCATGTCACCGGGAAGCGAGGGGTCGAGGCCTGGATCGTAGAGGTAGCCACTGACGAACCGGGCCGCCATCCCCATCGTTCGGGCACAGGCCACAAAGAGAGTGGCGTAGTCGCGACAGGAGCCGGAGTTCAACTTGATGGTTTCCAGCGGCTCTTGGATTCCCTGTTCGTCCCTACGCTCGTATCTGACATTCTCGTTCAGCGTCCTGATCAGTGCGAACAGCCAGGCAACCGTGTCCGTGGGCCGATAGATGAAGCGGCTCTTCAACCAGGCTTCCAGCGCCTCCTGAACGTCTGCCGGAGGAGGTGCCAGGTAGAGCGAAAGATTGAATTGATGGAGCGCCTCGTAGGCGAAAGGAAAGGTCCGCGCATAATCACGGACCATGAAATCGAAGGGAGCCAGATCCGTGGTCTTCACGACGCACTCCGAGCGAATCTCCAAAACATCGGAAATCGCGGCATAATGAATACTGGCCGGAATGTTGTCGAAGTCGTCACGCATCCAGTGGATGGTCCCCGCGGGCTGAAGAAAGAGCTCAAAACTCTCCACATGCAGAAGCGAGTTCTCCCGCGGTCGCAGGTAGAGAAGATGCGGGTGCAACTGCACCGGACAATCATAGGTGTATCGCGTCGTATGGATGATTTCTAAATTCAAAATTGGGACGGGGAGTTGGGACGGGGCAGGGATGATCGAAGCGCGTGTGGCTGGGTCGGGCGGTTGACTCACAGGCAGGTCGAGCGTCGAACTGGTGGGAGAATCCGCTGCCGTTCTGTCACCGACGAGTCAAGCATCGCTGCTATTGAACCAGGAAGTAAGCCTCAAATTTTCGGCTTCAGTATTCAGAGGTCTTCAAAGGCGGGTCGCTCCCACTGCCCCCCGCGCTGAAATGGTCGACGATCAAAGCAGCAGCGCGTGGCAGGCCGTCGCCATCAGTCCATCAATCCGAGTCTCGTGCCCGGCTCCCACTCCAGTCCCCAATCGCGAATCGCGGCGAGGATCGGAGCGAGGGATTCGCCTTTCCTGGTCAGAGCATAAGCCATCCGCTTGCCGCCTTCCGTGGCGGGGACCTGTTCAACCATTCCCCTTTCCTGCAACCGCTCGAGTCGATCACTCAGAATATTGGTGGGAATCCCTTCGGGAGATTGGACAAAATCCTTGAAGCGGCTGCGACCGAGGACCAGGTCGCGGATGATCAGCAGCGTCCACTTGTCCCCGAAAATGTCGAGTGCACAGGCCACAGGACAAGGCGAGCGACGTTCATCTTTCGTCGTCGCTCTTCCCCGCTTGGCCATCTTCTTCGCTGACTTTCTCACCGGCATGCAAAGAACCTAACCCAGCATCACTTGCAATTCGAAACTATTTTTACTTGTGTTTCGCAAGTAATGTGGGACGCTGTGGACGTCATGAGTGCCATCACCGAACCCCAACTGGCCGCTCCCGGAGCGGGTCTTCCCGCCCCTGAACTCTTCGTCGCGCGCAAGCTGTTCGCGCTGAAATGCCGGGTGGGCAGGCGCGATTCGCTTCTCGAAGGTTTCCGTGAGGAGAGGGCCAGGATAAGAGCTCTTCTCGATTCGTGTCCTGCTGAAAAACGCGGCACGCCGGTGCTCATTCCGCGCCGCCGGGGGATGGAAGACAGCAGTCGAAACTGGTCTGTCTGGATGACGCTCGATCATCTCCGCATCGTCAACGACGGAGTGGGTGAGTTCATTGCCGAGCTGAGTCAGGAGCGGACTCCCGACGTGATCATCGGCACGGCTGACGTGAAACCCGACCCGGGCGTCACCGGGGCGATCGAGGCAAGCTTCGAGCAAGGCTGCGACGACTTCCTTGCCCGGATTTCAAGAGCAGGCGAATTGAAATCAAAAGCGCGCTGCCCCCACCCATGGTTCGGACCAATGGACGCATTCCAGTGGCTTGCGCTCGCCAGCATGCACATGGGCATCCATCGTGGACAGATCGCCGCGATCATCCGCGGATTGAATCCGTGAAGCCGGCGCTTTCGCTCACCACCGACCCCATCCCGAAACTCACCTGGCAGATCGCCCTGCCGATGAGTATCGGGATGTTCTTCAACACCATGTTCAACGTGGTGGACACCTTCTGTGCCGGTTGGCTCGGCACGGAGGCACTTGCGGCGCTCTCCCTATCCTTTCCAGTCTTCTTCACGGTGTTCGCTTTCGGCAGCGGGATCGCCCAAGGCACCACCGCTCTGCTTTCGAACTCACTGGGTGGTGGAAACTCCAGCGACGCCCGGCAGGTCTTTGCCCAGGCATTGCTGTTCGTCATCGTCGTCGGCTTGATCCTTTCATTCGCCGGCTGGCTGGCGGCTCCGTGGCTGTTCCGTCAACTCGGCGCGGACGGTGCCTATCTCGGCACGGCGCTCGCCTACATGAACGTGATTCTCGCCGGCGGCGTCTTCGTGCTGCTGCCGATGGTGGTCAATTCCGCGCTCTCCGCCGAAGGCAACACCCTGCCCTACCGCAACTTCCTCATCGCCGGCTTCCTCGCCAACCTGCTGCTCAACCCACTCTTCATTCTCGGCTGGTTCGGGCTGCCCAAGATGGGCGTCGGTGGCATCGCCCTCGCCACCGTGATCGTACAGATCGGCGGCGGACTCTACCTGTGGTCCCACGTCGCGAAGTCCGAGGTCCACCGTGGTCTGAGGTTTCATGATCTCAAACCGGACCGCGACACCCTGTGTCGTATCGCCGGACAAGCCGTGCCGGCCGCCCTCAACATGCTGACCATCGCGATCGGCGTCTTCGTCATGACCTGGTTCGTGAAGAACTTCGGGCAGGAAGCCGTCGCGGCGACCGGCATCGCCACCCGCATCGAACAAATCGTGCTGATGCCCTCGATCGGATTGAACGCCGCGGTGCTCAGCATCGTCGGTCAAAACTACGGAGCAGGCCACCTTCACCGCGTTCGCGAAGCCTGGATCACCAATGTGAAATACGGGGCCCTGATGATGATCGTCGGTGGCCTGCTGGTGGTGCTGACCCGCGACCTCGCGATGCGCGTTTTCACCGACGACCCGGTGGTCATCGCTCACGGCCGTGACTACCTGCTCAGTGCCTCACTGACTCTGGCGGCTTACCCGGTGCTCTTCGTCACGGTCTTCGCACTGCAAGGTCTCAAGCGGCCGACCTACGGACTTTGGATCGGACTGTATCGCCAACTCGTCGCCCCCATCGTCGTCTTTCACACTCTCATCTTCACCTTGGGTTGGGGTTTGTGGGGCGTCTGGTGGGGTGTCTGCTTCGTCACTTGGAGCGCCGCGATCTTTTCCTTCTTCTGGGGATGGAAGCGGATCGGGGGCCGGGCTTCTTGAGTGTCATGCCATTACAAAAATGGGCGATTGTCCCCTTGTGCCCCGCTGCAGGCCTGAAAGCCTGATGATATGAAACAAGCACTGGGATTAATCATCGGCCTGCTGGTCGGAGCTACGGGAGCGCTGATGTTTTCCCGTAGCCTACCCGCCAAGGAAGACAGTCCGGAAGAGCAACTTGAAATCGTCCAGCAGGATCTGAAACAGGCGCAGCGCAAAATCCAGATTCTCCAGGCTCAGTCGGGCAATGAGGGACCACGGGGCGTCAAGGATGGCGTCCGCGACATCATGCAGGACATCCGCGAGGGCAAGGACGTCAGCCTCGACGATGTCTTCTCTACGATAAAACCCTGGATGCGACAGATGGCTCCCCTTTTCGACCGGATGCGCGAAATCAATCAGGAGGATTGGGCTGACAACATGACCGGTGAGTGGTCGCGAAAGTATGACTTGAGCGATTCCGAGCAAAAACAACTTCGGGAGTGGTTTCTCCAGAAGAACAAGGAGAAGGCCGCAGCCTTTTCGCAGGTGGTCAATAGCGACACCAGCGGCTTCGTGGATTTCGTGCAGGCGACGGAGTACGACTGGCGAGATACTCAAGGCATCGACGAAGTGATGGAAGGCATGCTTGAGGGTGACGAGTTGACGGAGTTCCGAGAACAACGTGCCAAAGAAGGTGCCGAGCGGGTGCAGTCGGAAGCGAATCGCGGGCTCGCCCGGCTCGACGAGATGGTCGAGCTTGATGAAGCCCAGCAGGATCAGGCTTTCGGAATCCTTGCACGCGGAGCGGAAGGCTATGAAGTGGGAGCATTCGATTACGATGGTATGGGGGCCGACCAGAGCGCGCTTGACCGCCAAAGCCGCGATGCTGCCATTCGAAACATCCTCCGTCCCGAACAACAAGCCGAGTTCGACGCCCGCCGCGAAGCCCGCAGAGCCGAAGCCGAGGCGGAAATGCGCCGAGTCGGGCTCACACTCCCTAAGAACTGGGATCTGCTCGAGGGCGACAGTTTCTGATGAGCAATACCTCGATCAAAATCAAGGATCTGCGGGTCGACTACGGCGAGTTCGTCGCAGTTAATGACGTCAGCCTCGACGTTCCCTACGGCGAGGTTTTTGGTCTCGTCGGTCCGAACGGTGCAGGAAAAACGAGCACCTTCAAGGTCCTCGCCACCCTGATGGAGCCGACCTACGGAGAAGTCAGCTTGGCAGGCATCGACATCATGGAAAACACGGAGGACGCCCGTGAGATCCTCGGCTACATGCCCGACCTCGCACCCGTTCCATCGGATCTGAAATTGTGGGAGTTCCTCGCCTTCTATGCCGACACCCATCGGCTTGGCACCCGCCGTCAGAGGCTTGATCGCGTCAACGAATGCCTCGAAATCGTCAACCTGAACGACAAACGCAGTGCTTGGTGCAAACAACTCTCACGGGGTCAAACCCAGCGGCTGGTGCTGGCAAAGACTTTGCTCCACCGACCGAAAGTCCTGATCCTCGATGAGCCCGCCAGTGGACTCGATCCGCTCTCGCGCCGGGAAATGCGTCACGCTCTTCAGAATCTTGCACGGGAAGGCGCGACGGTCCTGGTCAGCTCACACATCCTCAGCGAGCTGGCGGAAATGTGCTCCAGCATGTGCATCATGAACCAGGGCGAAATCCTTGGCGTCGGAACCGCAGATGAACTCCGACGTACTCTCGGCGGCACCGAACGCGCTCTAACAGCCACCGTTCTGGAACAAGCTGACGCTCTGATGGAATGGCTCAATGGCCGACATGGTGTGGGCGAAGTCAGGACCGATGGAAAAAGGGTGATCTTCGGCTACTCGGGTGATGATCCTTCACAAGCCGAGCTACTACGCGAAATGGCGGCTGCCGGCCTGGGTCTGAAGTCTTTCAAAGAAGAGGAAGCATCATTCGAGGAGATTCTCGTTCAAGTCGCGGAGGGAAATCGGGAACCATGAGTCAATCCCTTCGCAAACCGGTTCCCTTCTGGATGATTTGGGCGAACCCAATCGTGCGCCGCTACGCTCGCAGCCGATTGCGACCTGTGGGTCTTGGTGTCTGGTTGTTGCTCGCGGTGCTCATCGCCGGTTTCATCTTCTTCGTTTCGCGGGAAGGCGCCATGCACCGCGGCAACATGTCGATCGAGGACGCGGCACGCATCCCACTGATTCCACTGCTGGTCCTTCAAGGCATCATCCTCTTCGTGCTTGCCACCGGTCAGGTCGCCGGAGCCATGACGGCGGAGGCCGACGAAGGCGTCCTCGACTATCAGCGACTCGCCCCGATGACTCCCCTCGCCAAAGTCACTGGTTACCTCTTTGGATTGCCGATTCGGGAATGGGTGATGTTCGTGGCGACCCTGCCCTTCTCCATTTTCTCGATGTGGCAGGGTGAAGTCCCGCTCTCCATCTGCCTGCAACTGTATGCCGTGTTCGTGGTCGCAGGCACTCTCTATCATCTAACAGGTCTGCTCGCCGGGACGGTGATGAAGAACCGCCGCTGGGCCTTCCTGAGCTCGATGGGGCTTGTCTTCGTGCTCTACACGCTGGTTCCCCAGGCGGCGAAATTCGGCCTGGTCTACTTCAAGTATGTTACAATCATGCCAGTGGTTGAAGAGTGCTTTCCCTACCTCATCAACCGCCGCGCCGGGGCCCTCGTCGAAACCTATCAATCGCTGGTCCCGACAGCGCGCTTCTTTGGCCTCAATCTCCCTCAAACGATCTTCACCCTGCTTTCGCAAGGCATCCTGATCCTGGCGATGGTGACGATGCTGTGGCGACGCTGGCGGCGGTCCGAATCGCACCTCCTTGGAAAGATCGGTGCGGTTGGTCTGTTTGCCTGGATCCAGTTGGTCTTGCTCGGCAACTCACTTCCGCTGATCGATACCGGCGAGCTCTTTCCTTCACGCGAGCTGGGGCGTCGCTTCGGCCGCATCGCTCAGATTAATCCCGCGAACTGGACACCGGATCCCGCCGAAGGCCTCGTCATGGTCGGACTGTTCGGCCTCGTTTCCCTGCTGATGATGTGGTGGATGACCCTGATCATCACTCCGAATCACGAATGCCAGATGCGCGGTTGGCGGCGGGCTCGGAAAGTCGATCGCAAGCATCTGCCGCTGACCAGCGATGCCGCCACCGGCGTGCCGTGGGTGATGCTGATGATCGGCATGGCGGCCTTCGCTTGGTGGACCTTCGCCCGCATCCTGTTGGAGTCGCGCTGGTTCGTCGGCTACGAACCGACCTCGGTCGCTCCTGTTGCCATGGTCGTCGTTTTCATCACCGCTGGCCTCGGCTTCAGCGCACTCTTGGAAGGAAAAGGCAAGCGAGCGGTCGGCATGACCACGATCTTCGCCGGAGTGGTTCCGATCTTCGTCGGCACCGTGCTGGCCGTTTCAAGCGATCAGCTTGCCACCGCCTCGATCTGGCTGATGGGCATCTGCCCCCTTTCGTGGCCAGTTTATGGTGCCGTGGTTTCCATTCCCAACGACGACATCCCGAGAGAGATCGTCAAAGCCATTCCCAACTCTTTCTGGTTCTGGCAACTCGTTGGACTACTCGTGGTTGGCTGGCTCCTGGTCGGTCTCTGGAAAGCTCGCCGCGCCGTCGCCAGGTTCACCATCAGACAAGTTGAGACCAAGGAATCAACTTGAGGCAACGTGGTTGTTTGCCGCCCTCCTCCAAGTAAGAGCCGTCAACCAGAAGGCGAAGGCAGCCACTTCAAAATCCGGCAAGCGTCCTGTGATGGTCGCCCGCTTTGTGAAGGCGTGGATTGGACCGATTGAAACATCCGTTCCCGGACCGACGAGGTTCATCGTCCGGCCGGCGAACAACGCCGCCTCAAGCCTGAAAGCCCCCAAGGGCGTCACCATATCAAAGCTGCGGGTGAAGGCGCTGCGTTTCGCGGCGCTCATCCTGACCTTGCCACCCTCAACCAACTCCCACGTACCACTGAGGAAACCCTGTTTCTCAATACGATAGGACCGCCCATCAATGCTCATCCATCCCTGTTCCGTCGGCCAACCGAATCCAAGTCTCGCCACATGGCCTTCACCTCTGAGATCAAAGTCCCACGAACAAATACCAATCGGCCGACACTCAATCATGGAACCATGCGATCAAATCAGATCTCGGATGACCATGGGAGACCGACACGAACTTTATAGCCGTCGAAACCCCACCAATCCCGCCATGGTTTTCGTCATGAATTTCCGTGCCGGCGGCAATCGCTGCGTCGCGCGGAAAAATACCGACCGGAAAGGCGTTAGCCACTCCATATCCGATTGAAACCACGGCGTCAGCTGGCTGCTCGCAAGACGGTAGTAGGCGAGTGGCCAACGCCGATCCTTGCTGTAGCGGACCAGTGCCTGATTCAAAGGATACTCCGCGAGGTTTCGCGCCAGACAGGAAGCATCCGCCAGCGCGAGGTTGACGCCCTGGCCAAGCTGCGGACTCATCGCATGTCCGGCATCGCCGATGACGACGACTCCCTCATCATGCCAATGATTCATGCCGACATCTCCATAACGTGCCGTGAGCACCTGCGACCAATCATCGATTTGACTCAGCAGGAAATCGGCGCGGGGACATAGCTCGAGGATCGACCGCTTCCATTCATCAAGAGGTCGCGAGCGGATGACATCATCATCCGACAGCTTGATGCTCCAGAACAAACTGACCAAAGGATCCACCCCATCGATTTCGCGACCGGTGGGGAGAAATCCTAACAGCCTCTTCGTACCCTTCACCATCTGGAAGAGTTCCCCCTCAGGCAGAGTTCCGCCATTCTTGCCGATGAACCAATGCGCACCCCAAGGGTAACCGCGATCCGTGCCGCGAAAGCCAAGCTTCGCGCGAAGAGTCGACCTCGCTCCATCGGCCACGATCAACAAATCGAAACCATCTTCAATCTCTCCACTTTCCGACTCCACGCGCCACCCCTTGCTTTCTCTAACAGCCTCACCAACTTCCCAACCCCAGCGGACCTCCACACCAGCAGTGTCCATCGCCTCGATCAGATAATGAAGCAGCACCGGACGATGGAGACCAAGCCCGAACAAATCATCGCCAAGCTCGGCATAATACAGATCGAGGAAATCGTTCTCATGCTCATCGACCACGTGAAGCCGTTCCACCCGCGCGCCGCAGGCCCTCACCTGTTCGTAAATCCCCAACTCGCAAAGCGTTGCCATCCCCGACGGCTGAAGCAGGAAACCCGCCCCCACCGCGCGGCATTCCGACGCCCGCTCGAAAAGCACGACTTCATGTCCATGCCGGGCCAGCAGGGTCGCTGCCGCCGGGCCACCCGTCCCACAACCGACCACTGCAACCTTCAGCTTTTTGAAACCCGGCATCAGTCACCATTTCAATCCCGATTGCCCTCAACCACAAGACCCACCATATCAGGATCGCAAGATTGGCCGCTTGGCCTTTGTGTTCTGCACACAAAAAGTGTTGCCTTTCACGCGAGAGATTTTTGCCGAAACTCAATGGTCCAGAAACACGCTGAAAAACCACAACCTTAAGCTCCCGCCATGTCCAAGGAATACCCTGAAATCGATCCAAAAATCCGCGACTGGGTCGCAAAGCAGAAGATGTTCTTCGTCGCCACCGCACCCCTTGCGGGCGATGGCATGATCAATTGCTCACCCAAAGGCATGGACAGCTTCCGCATTCTCGGACCAAAAACCGTCGCCTACCTCGACCTCACCGGCAGCGGCGTGGAAACCATCGCCCACCTCAAGGAAAACAGCCGCATCGTGATCATGATGACCGCCTTCGAAGGACCACCCCAGATCATCCGCTTCCACGGCAAGGGACGCGCCCTGCAGAAGGGAACGCCCGCATACGACGAATTCCTCCCGCATTTCGTGGACTACCCCGGTGCACGGTCGATCATCGTCATCGAAGTCGACCGCATCAGCGACTCCTGCGGCTATTCGGTGCCCTTATACGCATACAAAGGCGATCGCGACGTCCTCCTCAAGTGGGCGAAAACCAAAGGCGACGAGGGTATCGTGGACTACCAGTCGAAGAACAATCGTGAAAGCCTCGACGGACTGAAGGGACTGGATTGAATCCCGAACCTTCCTCGTTCCCAAGCTGATCAAGATTGATCCTTCTTCAATTTGGTGCGACCTTGGGGTCATGAAGAATTTCCCCGACCATGCCACCTGCTCACGGGAAATGGACAGTCCGGTCGGAGGGCTGGTGCTATTCGCTACCAAAAAGGGCCTTGCCGGACTCTTCTTCATCCATCGCGTCCCGGAAATTGATCGCCCAGGGGATGATGCCGCCAATCCCCATCTGAAGAATGCCGAGAGTCAGCTTGCTGAATACTTTGCCAAAGAGCGTGAGACCTTCGATATCGACTTCGACCGCCGTGGCACCGCCTTCCAGGAGAGCGTCTGGCAGCAACTCTCCATGATCCCCTTTGGTGAGACCTGCAGCTACGGCGACATCGCCAAACGCATCAACAATCCCAACAGCGTCCGCGCCGTCGGGCTGGCCAACGGCTCGAACCCGATCTCGATCATTGTTCCCTGCCACCGGGTGATCGGCGCCGACGGCTCTCTGACAGGATTCGGTGGTGGTCTCGACATCAAGCACAAGCTGCTGACCCACGAAGGCCTGCTACTTGGCCTGTGCTGAGCCAGACAGGAAAGCTGCCGATCCGCTCGTGGTTGACCGTCCAAGGCTGCTTTTTCAAGCCATGGATTGATGGCGGCCGAAGGCCCGGTGTCGGCTCAACAGCCGACTTTCCTCCATCTCAGAAGCGCCGATAGTGGACTTATGCCCCGGAGAAGGTCCTCGACGAAAAATGGGGGATTCGCCGGATGACGTGCAACCCGAACCAACCGAAACCATGAAAATTCCAAACCCAATCTTTTCACGGCCTGCCACCGGATGGACTAGCCGCTTGGCATGTTCCTTCGGATCACTGCTCTTTTGTTGTGCCTTGCAGGCCCAGAGCAATTGCGGCTCCTTCAATGATCCAACCTTATGGGTGATTGATGATTATTCGGATCCTGCTGCCCTTTCAAACTATACGGTCGAAACTCCCCGAGGCGGGGGCCAGGCCGCAATGAATGTGTTCGTCGCCGACGAGGAATTGGTCTTCGATCATGTTGGCGGATTCGGAGTGGCAGGAGCCTTCTACAACAGCGACCTCGAAATCGAATACACCTCGCTGTCGGCGGATGTCCGTTTCGAGCCTACTCCAAACCAAAGCACCCGCTCCGCTGCGGGACTCGAGTGGGCCTCGGATATTCAGAATCGAATCTCTGCCTTCATTCAATACGATCAACAGGACCTCATGGTTGACTACGTGATCGCCGGAGTTTGGAACCGTGTTCAGACAGACATAGCGGTATCAGCGGACACGAGCTACCGGATCCGCATGGAGCTCGATGACGCAGGACAATTGAAAGTTTACGTCGACGACACGCTTTACATCGATCACACCCAAGACATATCGGGACTTCCACTGACATTGAAGCCCGGGCTAAGTGTCAATTCGCGTGGCGTAACGATGTTCTTCGACAACTTGCTCGTGCAATGGATCCCACCGAATGAAGAACCGGTCGCCGACGCCGGCGAAGATCAGTTCGTTGAATGTCAGGGGGAACTGACCGCGGTCCAGCTGGATGGTAGCGCATC
The DNA here is from genome assembly GCF_049672945.1 of Haloferula sp. Taxonomy (NCBI): domain Bacteria; kingdom Pseudomonadati; phylum Verrucomicrobiota; class Verrucomicrobiia; order Verrucomicrobiales; family Verrucomicrobiaceae; genus Haloferula; species Haloferula sp. Next base: position 16,604 of record NZ_JBATWY010000139.1, read on the forward strand.
CTCCGATCCCGATGGCGATGATCTAACCTACGAATGGTGCATTGCCGGCGTGAGTCTTGATGATCCGAACAGCGCCACGCCGGTCGGTCAGTTCCCGCCTGGCCCAACGCTCGCCACTCTGATCGTCACCGATGGCAAGGGTGGCTTTGATACCGCCGATGTCCTGATCACCATTCAGGACACCACGCCTCCCGCCATGATCTGCACCACCGACCTCGCCGTCATGTGGCCTCCCAACCACAAGATGAAGGAGGTCGAGATCCAGGTGGCCGTCACCGATCTTTGCAGCGAGCCGGATGATCTGGTCCTGACGGCAACGGTATCCAGCAATGAATCGGATGACGCCAAGGGCGACGGCCGTTTCACGGGTGATGTCGACGGACTTGACGGCTACACCTCGCCGGTTCCGGTCGACCTGACCTACAATGAATGCCTCGGAGCTTTTGTCGGCACCGTGCAGCTCCGTGCTGAGCGTGACGGCAGACGGTCCGGCCGGACCTATTCGATTGGCTGTGAGGTCATGGATCTCACCGGAAACACCAGCACCGCCAGCTGTGTGGTGGTGATTCCCCATAATAAAAAAAGAAAATAACGCGAGTCGCTGAATCCCTTCCGATTTTGCCGGATCCCCTCCACCCGGTGAGATTGGATCAGAGGCCTCCTCCGTCCCCCCAACGGAGGAGGCTGATCCGTTTCAAGCAAGTAGCTTGAGCTTCGCATCGACCTTCCAGCCCTGCGGTTTTCCGCGCTTTTTCTCGTCGCTTCCGATGCTGTCCGCAACCTGACCCGGCGCGTCAGGATACTGAAACCGCCGTCGCGATTTCCTTTACGAAATCGCGCCCTCCGATGTCACCGAGCAACTCCAATTCGGCACCGAGCGTCTGCCAGGCGGGACGGCCGGCGGCGGATTCCATCCCGCATGGTGTGCATGCAGAGAAGCCGGGATATCCGGGCTTCGCAGCCGGGTCATTTCCAGGACCCGGCAGCATCAGCAGCGGTCGTTCACCCCGGAGTCCCGGCTTCAGCACCAGCGGATGCATCCAGCATGAGATCGGCTTCCAGAACCACGGATGCTTTCCCTCGTCAACGGCCAGGCGCTGCAGGACACAGCGGTGCTCGTCATCAAGAAACACACAGCGGGTTCGGGGAAAGTGTTTTGGAAACTTCTCGGCGAGATCACTTGATTCGACGGTGATGCTCTTCGCCCGACCGTCCAAATGCGTGAGCCAGCGACCCGGCCTCCAGCCGTAGTCATTCAAGAGCGTCTTCCCGATGCTCAGCGCCTCATCGATGCCCGTTTGCTCTTCTTGACTCAGGAAAACCCCGTCGTGACAGCAGCTCGCACGACACTGCCCGAGTTGGCAAAAGCTCAGTCTTCGATCGAAGCTCGCGTAGTCCACTGCCGCCTCACGGAGCTGACGGCCCAGCTCGTTCTCCAGTGCCGGATAGGCGGTGATGGCTTCCCTTCGCATCTCGTTGCCAGAGCGTAGCTGCAGCCGACTCGCAAGGAAAGCACACCGACATTGCATGCCGCTGATAAGGCTCCCAATCTCCCCCCATGCCCATCGGGGACTTCTGCGCCATTACCTCTGGATTCGTGTGGGCGATCTCCGTGATTCTGATGAGGGTCTCCGGATTTCAGATCCCGCCGCTGCCACTGAATTTCTTCAAGAGCACGGTGGCGCTGGCCTGCCTCGCCCTGCTCCATCTGGCGCTCGGAGAAAACTGGTGGCCGGAACTCCCCGAAGGCGCCCACCTGCGTATCGCGATCAGCGCCATTATCGGCATCTCCTTGGCCGACACCATGATCGCCGCCGCCCTCAACCGGCTCGGCGCCAGCCTCCAAGCCCTCGCCGATTGCCTCTACTCCCCGGTCATCATCACGATCGGCTTCATCATGTTCGGCGAAACGCTGAATGCCTGGGAACTGATCGGCGGTGCACTGGTCGTCTCCGGGGTCTTCGTCGGGGCAGCGATGACCGCAGAAATCAAACAGCCACGCGACCTGTGGGTCGGCATCGCGCTCGCTGCCGGTGCCCACGTCCTGATGGCCCTCGGAATTCTGATGGTGCGAGACATCTATCTTGAGGGACCCCTTGTCTGGATCACCGGCTACCGCTTCCTCATCGCCACGATCGTCATCCTTCTCTGGGGAATCTTTCGCTATCGAAAGGCCATGCCGGAAGTGCTGTTTGCTGGCTTCCGTCGGCGCGATACCTGGCTCACCACCATCCCGATGGCATTTTTCGGTCCCTTCCTCGCGACCCTGCTCTGGGTCACTGGTTTCAAGTATCTGATCGCAGGACGCGCCGCGATCTACAACCAGCTCTCCACCGTTTTCATCATCATCATGGCCTACTTCTTTCTCAAAGAGAAGTTCACCGTCCGCAAGGCGATCGGCACCGTCCTCGCGCTGCTCGGTTCGATCCTTGTCGCCACCCACTGACTCAGCTCTCCAATTCCTCGAGGGCCTTGACCAGAGCGGCAAAAACATCCGGCTCCTTGCCACGATCCGGCGAACCCTTCAGACACGAATTGAACCATTTCTGAAGTAGCGTCCGGCGGTCCGACGGAAACTGCCGCACCAGACTTTCGCCGTCGCCGATGTCGAGCCGCCTCTCATCCCGGCGCCCGTGCGCCCGCTCGAGAATCCCCCGGTAGCGCAGCAGCATCGAGTCGAGCAGGATCCACGGAAAATTCAAACTCGCCGGCGGACCCATCACGATCGACTTCCCGTCACCCCCCTTGAGCCTCACTCCGCCTCCCAGCTTCACCTTCAGCTCGGGAAGTTGCCCGCCTTTGAAAAAGGCCATTGTCCCACCACTCAAAGCCCCAAGAACCGTACCCGCCCCGAGACTGTGGACACCGACACCCAGGTCAAAGATCGCACCTGCCGCCCCGCCGGCAAGCGCCCCCGCAGCCGTCAGCTGCAGCCGGTTCAGTCCCCACTTCCGCCACGTCTCATCCGTCGCCAGATCGAGCCCGCGATGCTTCGCCGGATCCACGTCCAACTCGATCAAGTGATGCCGGTAGGTGCTCAGAAGCTTGTCGACGCACTTCTTTTCCAGCTTCGCCAACTTCGAAAAATACTCCTCCGCCAGCGCGGTCTGCTTGCGTTCGCGTCGCGCCGGCACCCCTTCATCCCGCTCATCCAGCGAATCCGTCGTCCGCAGCATCAGCGACTTCTCCAGGAAATCCAAAATCGCCTCGGCCGCGTCCTCGCGACGCTGGCCCCACTCGGCGTTCATCGCTTCGACCACCCATTCGATCCGTTCCGCATGCCGCTCCTCGATCTGCAGAAGTGCCAGCAGCAATTTACGACGTTCATCGTACCTCGCTTCATGAGCATCGAAGGTCCGCACGAGATTGAAAGAAGTTCCAAGCCGGTCACGCCAGGCTTCTTCATTCTCGTTTGGCTCACCCTGAGGATTGAGCAAAGCCAGCCGCGGTCGGCCGCTCCAGCGCAGGATCTCAATCTCCGCCAGATAGGTGTCGCGCAGCGGCTTGCAGGGATCGACCACATACAGAATCCCCGCGCCCTTCACGATTGGAGCCAGCAGTCGGACTTCGTCGGGAAAACGCTCACCACATTCCTCGATGAAGACCTTCAGGTCATCCGGCCCCGGTGAACGAGCACCGGCGATCCGCTCGATCTCGCGCATTGCCTCGATCGGTTGCTGAAATCCCGGCGTATCGAAAAACCTCATCCATTCCTCATCATCGTAAACCACCGGCAGGGCCTGCACCCCGGTGGTCTCGCCGGGCGTCGCAGAGACACGAAGCACCTCGTCGTCATCGACTTCGAGCAGCGTCGCCAAGGTCGATGACTTCCCGGCATTCACCCTTCCGACCACCACAAAGGCCGGCACGCCATCTTTCCACCAGCCATTCATGTCACCACCTCCTCGTAAAATACCAGCTCAACCTCACTACCTTTCCGCCCATCCATGAATTTCTCCCACTGCTCGCGCTGATCCGCCTCGACCGGCTTCATTCCGCCGCCTGGCGTCGGGTTCCCGACCAGCAACACGACCCGTCGTTCTCCGGCTTTCGTCGCGACCTCAGCGAGCACCTTCTCCACCAAGCGAGGTGCCAGTGACCAGCCCTCGGCCATGAGAACGATCCCCGCCGGCGCTTTCTTCAAAGCCGCGCGTGCCGCCTCTTCGTGATCCTCGTCGAGCACTCCAAGCCGCTCCCACGCCGTCGGGTTCAGCCTCAGGACGCGCAGCATGTACGGCCTCAGTTCCTTCTGAGAAAGCTCTGCCCCATCGAGGGCGACCACCAGCGCTCCATCGACCGGCCCGCTCGGCTCTTCGCCTCGTTTCACCGCAGTCATCGCCCGCCACAGCTTGCGATGATGGGGCGCTTGGAATGTCAGTGCGCTCAATGCCCGGCGTTCCTTCACCACCGCCCAAACGACCAACAGCAAACGCGGAAACACCCCCCATACTAACAGCGCCAAAATCAAGAAAGGCCACCAATCCTCACCTCCGCCAATCCATTCCGGACCCCGACGCGACGCCACCACATCCGGAACCGCCCACGGCGCGGCCGACGACCATGGCTGCGAAAGGACGGATACCGTCTTTGTTAGAATCTGCTCCATCGCCTGCTGCGTCGTCGTTTCCCAAAAGAAACCGACCTGCTTGAAAAGCACCATCGCGCCCAGCCCGGCCAAAGCCCCCCCGTGAAAGGCACACGCAATCCACTGACTCAATCTCACCAACCGCCAAACCACGACCTTCGAAAGCTCGCCGTTCGCCTTGACCCGATTGATCGCCGCCTGAGCCTTGCGACCGGCCAAGCGCACCGAGAGCCTCTCCACGATCCATCCCGCCAGACCGCTTGCCGCCACACGGCCCCTGAAAAGCCAGGTGATCATTCCACCCACCAAAAATCCCCACGGCAGAAACAAGGCCACTGCCAGAAACCAGATCACGTGCACGCCCCCGATCTCCCGATTGAAGGTTCCCCACGCCGTCGCCGCTCCCAGCCCGGCGAACAAAAGCGCCAACAGGGAACCTGCAAGACTCAGCGAGGCCACCCAGCGGGCACCCAGTCCCGAAGCACCGACCTTCTCCATCCACCACTTCATGCCCGCGGCATGACTCTTCTCCACCGTCAGCCGAGGCGCTCCCTTCCCTGTCCACGCTGTCAGCGCCGTCTCGAAATCGATCAGCTCCGCCAACGTCCATCTGTCCGACTTCCTCGGCACCCCCCAACTCTCCGCATCCTCACCTCCGTGGCAAGTGCGCTTGTTGTTCAGATCATCCCACCAAGTCAATTTCCTGACCTCCAAAAGCCCTCTGCTCGCCGCCAACAGCCCTCAACTCCCGCCACTTATTGCTTCCGTAGATCCAGGCACTTGATCTCCACTTCGTCACGGACGACGGGCAAACCTCCAGAAATTGCAGGGGGTGCCCAAATCCTGACCCATGATCACGGTGGCAGCTGACGAACCCGGTAGAACCGACTAACTGGCGATATCGAATCCGAGGCCGAGGCCGAATTCGAGTCCGCGGTGATTGGATCGCCCACCGGCTCCCACTCCGGGGCATCAAGCTCGTCATTGGACTCAAACACATAGGAAAGACCGGCAATGGCATTCCACGTCACCTTGAAAATCCCGTTTGTCAGATCAATTGCAGTAATTTTCAGAGACTCTCCGACGTCGATGGTAAAGGTCACCTCATCGCTCATTGCGGGATCTCCGTTATCGCTGACGCGGATCTTCACCTCTTCAATAATCCCTTCAGACTCTTTCGGAGCAAACCATTCGAATTGGCCGCTTGTGCTGTCGATCGTCGCCCCACTAGGTCCCGACACGATTGAGTAGCTTAGCTCGTTTTCAGGAAGATCCTCGTCAGTCGCGCTTGCTGTCAAAACAACCAGAGCATCCGGGTGGACCAACTTGATCCCAATCTCACCGAGCACGGGAGCTCGATTCACCTCGTTCGCCGTGATGTTGAAACCGACGTCAATGCTCTCGGCAGGAACGCCGTTGTCCGTCACTCGAATCGATACCGGGTGAACTTCAGGTGCCTGATCTTCGGCTGGAGTCCACGATACTTTTCCATTCGTATCCACGGTGAGTCCATCGGGACCCCCGACCACCTCGAAAGTAAAACCATTCGCCGGCAAATCTCCATCAACTACGGTGATCGTCGTTTCAAAAAGCGTCATCTCATCAGTAGATAGGCTACCCGGTGGTGTCACACTCGGGGGGCTATTGATCTCGTTGACCCGAATCGTGAAGCTACCTTCCGTCGACAAAGCCTTCTCATTCGTCGCAACGGGATTGCTGTCGGTGACCCTGACCGTCACCACATGGTCGCCGGGACCCTGCTGCTCGGTCGGAGTCCAGACAATCGCACCGCTCGTCGGATTGACCGTCAATCCCTCGGGACCGCTGACGAGCGCATAGGCAAGGGTATTTGCAGGGACGTCCGAGTCCATCGCACTGATCTGAAAATCCACCGCCTCCAGCTCGTCTACCGAAATACTTGCCGGAAGATCAAGTGTGGGGGCCAGATTGAACTCCTCGGCTCTTACCTCAAACGACAAGGTCTGGGACAGCGATGGCACACCATTGTCCACGACCTTTACGATGACGGTCGCTGTTTCAGGCCCCTGCGTTTCAAGGGGTGTCCAGGTAAACTGACCCGTCGTGGGATTAATAACGGCCCCCACCGGCCCCTCGACCAGGCTATAACTCAAAATCTGAGCAGGGGAATCGGCGTCACTCGCACTGAGATCCCTCGACAACTCGGTCTGTTCCGGACCTGCCAGGAGCGAGCTTCCAACACCAAAAACAGGAACGGTATTCGAAACTTCGAGTGTCACCCGATTGTCATCATAAACGACTCTCCAACCCAGTTCCCCGGGCATGGGAAAACCGGCTGCTTGAAACTCACCGCTTCGGGCCCCCGTCGTCGCAATCTGAAACGAGTCATACTGGACTGGAACGAAATCGCCTAACAGCTTCACCTCAATACCGCCGGCAAACATCGCCGCTCCTGCGATGCTTAAGACGTCGTGCTGATCGCCTGCAGAAAGCCCGCCGAGTTCCACCTCGAGAGTTCCCAATATCGACTGAGCATAGCTCCCATCGATCGTCAGCGTGCCTGCCGAGGCACCGGGGCTGATCACGCTTGAATTGCTCAGGTCGGCGACCACCGTTCCCGTCCCCTCCAAACGGCCTCCATCGATCTTCAGGGGTTTGTCAAAGCTCAGGATGGAATCAATGACTCGAATATTGCCGTCGTCCTGGGTCACATCGCCGCGGATCCGAAGCGTTCCACTCAGCACTTCGACATCACCTGTATTGTTGAAGGCGATCGCCGGATGGACACTACTCGTCCCCGCTCCCCCGCTTTTTCGGACGGTTCCCATGTTGTTGAAGACATGAGTTCCGCTGAAAACCGTCAGCGAGGCGTCATCTTGGAAGTCGAAGACCCCAAAATTCTCGACCACTGCAGAGCCTTGCATCCGCAGCTGGCCATCTTCCAGGACCGTATCCCCTTCCAGCCGCAGGGTCTTGTCTTTAAGTTGGGCGATCGACGCCCCGATCGGCAATCTCAGGCTCCCACCAGCCGCAATTCTGAACAGCCCCTCACCTGCAAGCGTCCCACCCGTCCAGGTGAAATCTGCTAGCGTCAATGGTCCAGCGGCGTTCCAAGTCCCTCCAGCCATGGAAAGCGTTCCCAATATCATCTCCTCGGTGAACGGAAAATTGAGCACCCCCGCCACCGTGTCGAAATGAATCTCCGTTGGCTTCGAGCTAAAAGTAGTCGTGCCGCTCTCAAACACCGTCATTCCTGACACATCATAGTCGCCGCCAATGGTATTCGTTCCCGAGGCGAACTCCACATCACCTTCGGAACTCAAATCACCGTCGAGCGTCATGCTGCTAGAAAACCGCAGCGTCGATCCCGCCGCTCCATTCATCGTCCCCGTGCCGCCACCCCCGCCACTGAAATCAAGCGTTCCACTGAGCACCTCGACCTCACCCGTGTTGTTGAGCGTGATCCCGGGGAAGATCCGGCTGACCCCCACTCCTCCGCTCTTGCGCAGGGTCCCCTCATTGTTGAACGCATTGGTCCCGCTGAAGACCGAAATCGAGGCATCACTCTGAAAGTCGAAAACTCCGAGATTGTCGACCACTGCCGAGTCTCGCATGCGTAACTGACCATCTTCCAGATTGGTATCACCCTCAAAGCGCAAGGTTTTGGCCCTCAGCTGAACGATCGAAGTCCCGGTCGGAATCGTCAGGATTCCGCCGCTCGGAATCGTGAACAGACCCGCTCCGGTGAGAGTCCCTCCTGACCAGATGAAATCAGCCACCTGGATCGGCCCTGCTGCATCCCAGGTCCCCCCGTCCATCGAAAGCGTCCCCAACACCATCTCGTCGGTGAACGCGAAATTGAGTTCTCCGGCGACGCTGTCGAAATGGATCTCCGTTGGCTTCAGCGCAAATGTGGTCGTGCCACTCGCAAATACTGTCTGACCAGACACATCGTAACCGCCGTTGACCAATCTCGTCCCCGCAGCGAATTCCACATCACCTTCGGAACTCAGATCACCGTCGAGAGTCATGCTGCTCGAAAACCGCAGCGTCGATCCCGCCGCTCCATCCATCGTCCCCGTGCCCCCTCCCCCGCCACTGAGATCAAGCGTTCCACTGAGCACCTCGACCTCACCCGTGTTGTTGAGCGTGACCCCGGGGAAGATCCGGCTGACCCCCACTCCTCCGCTCTTGCGCAGGGTCCCCTCGTTGTTGAACATATTCGCCCCACCGAAAATCGTGATTGAGACATCGCTCTGGAAGTCGAAGACCCCAAGATTATCGATCACCGCCGAGTCCCGCAACCGCAGCTGGCCATCTTCCAGAACGGCATTACCCTCCAACCGCAGGGTCTTGGTCGTCAGCTGAACAATCGACGTCCCGGTCGGGACAATCAGACTTCCACCGCTCGGAACCGTAAACAATCCGGCTCCCGTGAGCGTTCCACCCGACCAACTGAACTCCGTCACCTCCATCGCCTGGCTGGCGTCTACGGTGCCACTCCGCAGGTCGAGTCCCGCGATCGTGACATCAATATCCACAGAAATATTCCCGTTCTCGATGATGGCGATATCGGATGCCCCTGGAACTCCGACAGGATCCCAGTTGGAATCGACATTCCAACTCCCAGTGGCACCGACCCAGGTTCGATCAACGGCCGCAGCCCACGGAGATAAAACAATGACCAGCGCGATACTCGCGCGTTTGATGACAAACATACGAAGGGGGGATTGGCAGGTTTCGATTCAGCTCGGGTCACATTCATCACAGTCGACACCCGAGAAGCGATCTTAAACTAGCCGACATTTAAGAGAAAGAAGCAACCCAAAACGGCCAAAACAGCGATCTTTCTCCCGGAACCCGAAAATACGACTCCCGTCATCTATGGATCAATATTTCTCATTATAATGAACCTCCTACCAACCCTGAATTCCGATGAATCATTCGCAGGTCCATGATCAGAAGAAAGATTCCTAACAGATCGTATGGTTTGCGCCCAATTTCATCTATTGGTCTTCTTCGTGGCAATTCACTCCACAATTGAGAGTGACCTCTCCAACAT
>NZ_JBATWY010000140.1:0-2301 GCF_049672945.1 Haloferula sp.
GCTGGCTCGACGAGGGGATGGGTTCGTGTTTGCTGCGGGATGCTGGTGCGAGAAGCTATTTGGAACAGGCGTTGATGAAGTTTCAAGGCGAGCGGGTTGAGCACCTTTCGTGGGTGATCATGCCGAACCATGTTCATCTGTTGTTTGTGCCGAAGGCTGGGCTGTCTGAGTTGATGAGGGCTTGGAAGGGTTCGTCTGCGAGGTGGATCGGCAAAGGGGTGATCTGGCAGGCGAATTATCGGGATACTCTGATCCGGAACGCGCGGCATTTTGCGACGGTGGTGCGCTACATCCGGAAAAATCCGGTGAAGGCAAGGTTGCATGAGGGAGAGTTCACACTGTGGGAGAGTGAGCGGGCGAGGGCGGTGGAGTAGGGGCATTTCTGCCCCTATTTGGTTTTGTAAGGGCAGAAATGCCCTTACTCCGCCGTGACGGCACTACGGTCGTCGTCGATGCCGGACTTCTCGATGAAGTAGTCGTAGCCGCCGGTGTAGCGGGTGAGCACGGCGTGCGTGTCGTCTTCCGAGCGGGCGATGTGCAGAGTCGTTTCCGCGAGGTTGCGGATGAAGTGCACGTCGTGACTGATGAAGACGAGCGTGCCTTCGTAGCTCTTGAGGGCGTTGACCAGCGAGTCGATCGAAAGGATGTCGAGGTGGGTCGTCGGCTCGTCCATCAGCAGCAGGTTCGGCGGATCGACGAGGAACTTCACCAGGTTCAGACGGGACTTTTCTCCTCCGGAAAGGATGCCGCAGCGTTTCTCCACATCGGAGCGACGGAACAGGAAGGTGCCGAGGATGGCGCGGGCGTCTTCCTCGCGCAGCGTGTCGCATGACCCTAGTACTTCCTCGAGCACGGTGTTGTCGGCGTTGAGGGTCGCGCTGCGGTGCTGCGAGTAGTAGCCCATCTTGGTAAGGTATCCGGTTTCGGTTTCACCTCCAGTCGGCTTCAGTTGTCCGGCAAGCAGTTTGAGCAAGGTCGACTTGCCGGCGCCGTTCGGGCCGACGAGGACGATCTTGTCGCCGCGTTCGATGGTGAGATCGAGGCCCTTGTAGATGACCTTTTCGTTGTCGTAGGCGAAATCGACCTTCTTGAGGTCGACGACTTTCTGATTCGAGCGGGCGGGCTGGGGGAAGGCGAACTTGAAGGGTTTGCGTGGCGCGCGCGGCTTTTCGATGATGTCGATTTTCTCGACGAGCTTGATGCGCGACTGAACCTGCGCCGCTTTCGATCCGACCTGCCGGAAGCGGTCGATGAATTCCTGGTGGCCTTCGATTTCCTTGCGCTGGTTGCGGTAGGCCTGGACCTTGGTTTCGTAGCGCGCCTGGCGTTGTTCGAGGTAGGCGGTGTAGTTGCCGGTGTAGGCAATGAGCTCGGCGGCGTCGGGGTCGATCTCGACGACGTTTTCAATGATCGCATCCATGAAGTCGCGATCGTGCGAAATGAGCAGGATGGCGCCGGGGTAGTTCATCAGGTAGCGTTGGAACCAGATCAGGGTGAGCAGGTCGAGGTGGTTGGTCGGCTCGTCAAGCATCAGCAGGTCCGGCTCCATGACGAGCAGGCGGGCGAGGTAGGCGCGCATGACCCAGCCGCCGGAATACTCGCGGGCGGGCTTGTTGAAGTCCTCTTGTTTGTAGCCGAGTCCGGCGAGGATCTTTTTGGCCTTGGGCTCGAGTTGATAGCCGTTGAGAGCCGTGAATTGATCCTGGGCGTGGGCGTATTCTTTGGACGAATGGTCGCCCTTGGCTTCGCACTCGCGCATGGTGCGCAGGTAGCCGACGACTTCGGGGGTGATGCCGATGGCGATTTCGAGGATGGTTTCATCGCCCGGGTCGCCTGCTTCCTGGGCGAGGTTGCCGGTGATGGCGTATTCGTCGCGATCGATGGTGCCGCTGTCGATGTCCTCTTCTCCGAGGATCATCTTGAAGAGCGTCGATTTGCCGGCGCCATTGGGTCCGACGAGTGCCATGCGTTCGCCCCAGTTGATGGTCATTTCCGCGTCGCGGAAAAGGGTTCGCCCTCCGAGGGTCTTGGTCAGCTTCTTGATCGTGAGCACGTGCGCGGGGTAAGGGGGAAAGGAGTAAGATGAAACTCTAAATTTCAGTGATGGGGTTCCGATGGGCGGGTTTCCGGCTCAGGCTTGCGGATCTGTGGGCTGAGGGATAGAAGATCGCTGTGAATCGACGCGATTGGCTGAGAGTTTTTGGAGTTGGCTCAGGGGCCGTTCTCAGTGGTTGTGGATTGGGCTCTTCGGCAGGCGGCCAGAAATGGACACGAGATCGTCTTAGCGCCATGGATCAGGTG